>JANXSA010000513.1 GCA_025352915.1 Rhodospirillales bacterium
CGCACCGCCGCCACAATCTCCGGATGCGAATGCCCCAGCACCGCACTCATCTGCCCCGAGGTGAAGTCCAGCATCCGCCGCCCCGCCGCATCCCACATGAAGCTGCCCGCGGCCCGCACCGGCACAAACGACGAAAAATCCCCGCCGAACTTCACCAGATGCCGCCGCGCCCGCGCCCAGATCGCCGCATCCCCAACTGCCTGATCCATCCGCCGTCCTTTCCCACCGCCCCATGCCGGCGTAACCTCGCACGCCGCCCCCACGCCAGCCAAGGACCCCGCCCCATGCAGAACACCGACCCCATTCTTAACGCAGATAAAGTCTGGACCCTGGTCGACGCCAAACGCCAGGAATTCCTAGACCTCGCCGACCGCATCTGGGAAAAACCCGAAATCGCCTACGACGAGTACGAATCCACCGCCGAACACACCGCCATGCTCCAGGCCCAAGGCTTCCGCGTCACCGAGAACGTCGCCGGCATTCCCACCGCCGTCATGGGCGAAGCCGGCGAAGACGGCCCCATCATCGCCATCCTCGGCGAATACGACGCCCTCCCCGGCCTCAGCCAGGAAGCCGGCATCGCCGAAAAACGCCCCCTCCCCGGAAACGGCCTCGGCCACGGCTGCGGCCACAACCTCCTGGGCTCCGCCGCCCTCCTCGCCGCGACGGCCGTCAAAGACTGGCTCGCCGAAAACAACATCAAAGGCCGCGTCCGCTACTACGGCTGCCCCGCCGAGGAAGGTGGTGCGGCCAAATCCTTCATGGTCCGCGAAGGCGCCTTCAAGGACGTCGACATCGCCATCTCCTGGCACCCCGCCGCCTTCTCCGGCGTCAACGACGCGATGAGTCTCGCCAACACCCGCATCGACTTCTCCTTCGTCGGCCGCCCCAGCCACGCCGCCGCCTCCCCGCATCTCGGCCGCTCAGCGCTCGACGCCGTCGAACTGATGAACGTCGGCGTCAACTACATGCGCGAACACATGCCCAGCGACGCCCGCATCCACTACGCCTACCTCGACACCGGCGGCATCGCCCCCAACGTCGTCCAAGGCACCGCCAAAATCCGCTACGCCATCCGCGCCCGCGAACTCCCCGAACTCTGGCCCCTCATCGAGCGCGTGAAAAAAGTAGCCGAAGGTGCCGCCCTCATGACCGAAACCACCGTCACCCACCAGGTCGTCTCCGCCGTCTCCAACCTCCTCGCCAACACCCCCCTCGAACGCACCATGCACGCCGCCTTCGAACGCCTCGGCCCCCCACAATTCGACGACGCCGACCGCGAATACGCCCGCCAAATCCAATCCACCCTCTCCCCCGAAGACATCACCTCCGCCTTCCGCCGCATCGGCGCCAAACCCGACCTGCAAAAACCCCTCTGCGACGAAATCACCCCCCTTGATGCCAAAGGCGCCCCCATGATGGGCAGCACCGACGTCGGCGATGTCTCCTGGGTCGTCCCCACCGTCCAAGCCCGCGGCGCCACCTACGCCATCGGAACCCCCGGCCACTCCTGGCAACTCACCGCCCAAGGCAAATCCGGCATCGCCCACAAAGGCATGATCCACGTCGCCAAAATCATGGCCAGCACCGCCGTCGACGCCCTCGCCAACCCCACCATCATCGCCCAAGCCAAAGCCGACTACGCCGCCCGAACCGCCACCAACCCCTACATCTGCCCGCTGCCCACCGACATAAAACCCCCGATCAAAAGACCCGCCTGACCAACAACCTCACTTCCCTTCCCCTGCTTGCGGGGGAAGCCGGAGGGGGGCGCACCAAACAAAGACAAGCGGCAGCAAGAACGTTCTTTCTTGAAAGAAAGAACCAAAGAACTTTCATCCATTGCGCCATGCCAAAGCGGGCGTAAAATGAAGTTTTTTTGCTTTTCTTGTTCACAAAGAGAAATTTTTCACCCCGCTCCAAGCCCCCGCACGCAATACCTTGAAGACCTGCCCCTCGGCGCCTGCTTGCCTTGCAGCAGCTTCACCCTGACCCGCGAAGCCATCATCGCCTTCGCCCAGTTGCACGACCATCAGCCCTTCCCCCTCGAAGACGCCGCAGCG
>JANXSA010000533.1 GCA_025352915.1 Rhodospirillales bacterium
CCTCGTCGGCCACCGCCCGCACCGCCTGCATGTCGGTGCCAACCACGCGGAACTGCACCGGAAAACCCACTGGCGGGCCGAGTTCGAGCCGCGCCACGCGCACCCGCGCTTCCGGCACGCCTTCTTCGGCGAAGAATGCCATCAGCCGGTCGCGCGCGCGCTCGCGGCCTTCCATGTCCGTGGTCGTCAGCACCATGGTGGCCACGGCGTCGTTCGGCAAAGTCGGGTTCACCGTCAGCTGAAAGCGCGGCCCGCCATTGCCGATATAGGCGGTGAACCAGCGCACATCGCGCTTCAGCTCGGCATCGCCGAACAGCTTGGCTTCGATCTTGGCCACTGCCGCGGCGGTGGCGGCATGGCTCGCCCCCTGGCGCAGCGTGACGTCAAGCAACAGTTCCGGCCGCGCGGATGAGGGGAAGAATTGCTGCTTCACCATCCCCATCCCCGCCCCGGACAGCACCAGCAGCGCGACGGTCGCCAGCACGACAGTGCGGCGCCACCGGATCGTCCACTGCACCACCCGGCGCAGCGCGCGGTAGATGCCGGTCTCGTACATCGCGTTGTGATTGTGCGCCGCCCCAGGCTTCGGCGCGGGCAGCAGCAGCACGCCGAGGAAAGGCGTGAACACCACCGCCACCACCCAGCTCGCCAACAGCGCCAAGCCCACCACCCAGAAGATACCCCCGGCGTACTCACCGGTGGTCGAATTCGCCAACCCCACCGGCATGAACCCGGCAGCCGTCACCAGCGTCCCGGACAGCATCGGGAACGCCGTCGACGTCCAGGCATGGCTGGCCGCGCGCACCCGGTCCCAGCCCTCGTCCAGCTTCACCACCATGGTCTCGATGGCGATGATCGCGTCATCCACCAGCAGCCCCAGCGACAGGATCAGCGCGCCCAGCGAAATCCGCTGCAACTCGATCCCCCAGGCCTGCATCACCACGAACACCAGCGCCAGCGTCAACGGCACCGCCAGCGCCACCACCAACCCCGCCCGGAAACCCAGCGAGGCAAACGACACCAGCAACACCACCGCCAGCGCCATGGCGAATTTCATCAGGAACTCGCCAACCGCTTCCTGCACCACATGCGGTTGGTCAGCGGTCTGCTCCAGCGTCAGCCCCAGCGGCAGGTCCGCCTTGATCCGCGCCAGCTCGGCCTGCAACGCCTCGCCGAAATGCAGCGCATTGGCGCCCTTGCGCATCGACACGGCGATCACAACGGCCCCTTGGCCATTGTGCCGCACCTCGGAAAACAGCGGCTCCTGATAGCCGGCCCGCACGCTGGCGATCTCGCCCAACCGCAATGTCCGGCCCCCCGCAGTTCCCGAGGCGCTCGCCACCGGCACGTCGAGCAGCGACGCCACCCCGCCATCCGCCGCGGCCGCCAACGCGCCGGTGATGCGAACCGGCACCCGGCTGCTGGAGGTATCGACGATGCCCGATGCGGCGACGACGTTCTGACGCGCCAAGGCTACGGCGATCTCCTCGACCGTCACCCCCAGCGAGGCCAGCCGCGCCTGGTTGAACTCCACGAACAGGGTGCGCGGCACCTCGCCCAGGATGTTGACCTTCTCCGTCCCGGCCACGCCGAGCAGCCGGTCACGCGTCCGCTCGGCGGCGCGCACCAGGGTGGCGTTGTCCGCCCCGGTCAGCGCGAACACCGCGCCATAGACATCGGTGAACTCGTCATTGGCCGACGGCCCGATCACCCCCTGCGGCAGGTCGGGCTTCAGGTCATCCAGCCGCTTGCGCACCTGGTAGAACAAATTCGGCACCATTGCCGGCGGCGTATCGTCGCGGAAACTCACCATGGTGGCGACGAAGCCTGGCCGGGTGAAGGTGTCGAGATGGTTCAGCCACGGCGTGTCCTGCAGCTTGCGCTCGATCCGCTCGGCCAGCAGCGACTGCGTCTCAACCGCCGTCGCCCCCGGCCACACGGCAGTGACCACCATCAGCTTGAGGGTGAAGGACGGGTCCTCGCCGCGCCCCAGCTTGGTATAGGCAAACCCGCCGGCCAGAAAGATCAGCGCGATCAGAAACCCGGTCAGGCTGCGATGCGCC
>JANXSA010000257.1 GCA_025352915.1 Rhodospirillales bacterium
GCGCCACCGCCCCGCCCCACGCCGCCCGGCCACAATCCGGCCTGCCCCGCTTCCCCGACCCCTTCACCCACCCCGAAAGTGCGAGCAACGCCTGGGCCGTCGACGCCAGCCACTCCGCCACCGGCGCCCCGCTGCTGGCCGGCGACCCGCATCTCGGCTTCTCCCTGCCCGGCGTCTGGTATCTCGCCCGCATCGACACCCCCGACGCCACCCTGGCCGGCGCCACCGCCCCCGGCGTCCCCATGCTCGTCATGGGCCGCAACCAGCACATCGCCTGGAGCTTCACCACCAGCGGCGCCGACATCCAGGACCTGTTCATCGAAACCCCAACCGGAGCCAACCACTACCAAACCCCCGACGGCCCCCGCCCCTACACCATCCACACCGAGATCATCCGCATCCGCGGCCAACCCGACCAAACCCTCATTGTCCGCGAAACCCGCCACGGCCCGGTCATCAGCGACCTCACCCATCCGGCCGGCCCGATCCTCGCCGTGTCGATGACCAACCTCGCCCCTGGCGATACCTCCGCCGCCGGTCTCCTCGCCCTCAACCGCGCCACCACCCGCGCCCAGGCCGCCGACGCCGCCGCCGCCATCAACGGCCTGGTGCAGAACATGACCGTCGCCGACCGGGCCGGCATCGCCCTGGTCACCACCGGCCGCGTGCCGATCCGCCGCAGCGGCGACGGCAGCCGCCCCGCCCCCGGCGCCGACGGCAGCCATGACTGGATCGGCTGGGCCACCGGCGCCGCCTTGCCCCGCACCATCGACCCGCCCAGCGGCCGCGTCCTCAACGCCAACGAACGCGCCGCCCCGCCTGACTTCCCCGTCTTCCTCGGCCAGGACTGGAACGACGACCTGCGCGCCCGCCGCGCCCGCGAACTCCTGATCGCCACTCCAAAGCACACGCTCGACAGCTTCGCCGCCATGCAGACCGACACGCTCAGCCTCTTCGCCCGCGACACAATCCCCCGCCTGCGTGCCCTCACCATCCAAGACGGCCTCCCCCACCGCGCCCAGGCGCTGCTCGCCACCTGGGACGGCACCATGGCCCCCGACCTCCCCCAACCCCTGATCTTCAACGCCTGGATGCAGGCCTTCGCCCGCGGCCTGAATGCCGGCGACGGCGCCGCCCCCTGGTGGCACCTCGCCGCCGACGCCCTCGCGGCCGCAGCACCACAGCACGACACCCTCCTGCGCCAAAGCCTGGACGACGCCACTGCCCGCCTCGCCGCCACCTACGGCCCCGACCCCGCCGCCTGGCGCTGGGGCACCGCCCACCCCGCCGTCTTCGCCCACCCCCTGCTGCGCTTCGTCGCCCTGCTCGACCCGATCTCGACCGTCCGCATCCCCATCGGCGGCGACGCCACCACCCTGCTGCGCGCCAACACCAACGCCAGCCTCGAAGCCGTCCACGGCGCCGGCTTCCGCGCCGTCCACGACCTCGCCGACCTAGAACAGAGCCGCTTCATCGTCACCCCCGGCCAATCCGGCCACATCCTCGCCGCCGCCGCCCGCAATCTCGCCGAACCCTGGCGCCAGGGCACGCTCCTCCCAATTGGCCGCACCCCGGCCCGCCTCGCCGCTCGCATCACCCTCCCCCCATCCGGCCGTTGACCGCGCCGCCCGCCTCCCCGAACATACGCCCCGGAGGACCCCCCGCCCCATGAGCTTCAAGCCGCCGCGCCGGCCGCAATTCTTCTACACCACGGCCCCGCTGCCCTGCCCCTACGTGGCCGGCCGGACCGAACGCAAAGTCGTCACCGAAATCACCGGCGCCGAGGCCGAAACCCTGCACGACAAACTCTCGCGCGCCGGCTTCCGCCGCAGCCACAACATCGCCTACGCCCCGGTCTGCCCCGGCTGCTCGTCCTGCATCCCCATCCGCATCCCGGTCGCCAGCTTCCAGCCCAGCCGCAGCTTGCGCAAAATCGCCATCGCCAACGCCGCCGTCCACGGCACCATCGCCCCCGCCCGCGCCAGCGCCGAACAATTCCAGGTCTTCCAGCGCTACCAACAGGCCCGCCACGGCGACGGCGACATGGCCACCATGAGCTTCTACGACTACCGCGCCATGGTCGAGGACACCCCCATCGAGACCTGGCTGGTCGAATTCCGCGACCCCGACGAACAACTGCTCGGCGCCTGCCTCACCGACAAACTCGGCGACGGTCTCTCGGCGGTCTATTCGTATTTCGCCCCCGACCTGGAAAAGCGCTCGCTCGGCACCTTCACCATCCTGTGGCTGGTCGAACGCGCCCGCCTGCTCGGCCTGCCTTACGTCTATCTCGGCTACTGGGTGCCCGAAAGCCGCAAAATGGCCTACAAAGCCCGCTTCCGCCCCTGCGAAATCCTCTCCGGCGGCAAATGGCGCCCCATGACCGAAACCGACCTCGCCCTGCTGACCGTGGAGTAACGGCGCAATGGATAAAAGTTTTTACTTCTTTTTTCAAAAATAAGTGCTTGTTCTTTTTTGAAAAAAAGAACCAAAAAACTTTTATCCATTAAGAGCCCGTGGGCAGCGCCACCCAGCGGTCGCCATCGGCATTGCGGATCAGCAGCAGCGTCCGCCCGCGCCCCGCACCGCGCGATTGCTCCAGCTTGCTCCAGAAATCGCGCACCGAGCGCACCGGCTGGCGCGCCACTTTCAGGATCACATCGCCCGCCAGCAACCCCTGCTCCGCCGCCGGGCTGAACGGCTCGACATGCACCACCACCAGCCCCGGCTGTTCATCGGCCATCTTGAGCCGCGTGCGTGCCTCCGGCGTCAACGAGGCGAGGTTCAACCCGAGATCGGGGCCATCCGCCTGAACCTTCACCGGGCGCACCGGCCGGCCGGTGCCGCGCCGCATATCCTCCGGATTGTCGTCGATCTGCACCTTGATCGCCATCTGCCGCCCGTCGCGCCAGACCAGCAGCGGCGCGATTGAGCCAACCGGCTGCTCACCCACCACGCGGTTGAAGGTGCGAACGTCATGCACATCAACCCCGTCGACGTTCAGGATCACATCCCCCGGCCAGATCGCCTCGCCCAGCGCCACCTGCGCCGGTTCAACCCCGGTCACAATCACCCCGCGCGCCGAGGCCAACCCAACCGCCTCGGCCACCGCAACACTGGTCTTCTGCACCTTCAGCGCCAGCCAGCCGACCCGGATGCGCTCGAACTGCATCAGCCGGTTGACCACGAACTGCGCATCATTGGACGGAATGGCAAAGGCAATGCCGATCGACCCGGAAGTGTCGCTGGTCGTGCCGATCGCCGTATTCACCCCGATCACCTCGCCCGCCAGGTTGAACAACGGCCCGCCGGAATTGCCGGGATTCACCGACGCATCGGTCTGGATGTAGTCATCAAACGGGCTCGACGCGATGTCGCGGGCCAGCGCGCTGATGATGCCCATCGTCACCGTGCTGCTGTAGCCGAGCGGATTGCCGACCGCGATCACCGGCATCCCCTGGCGCAGCTCAAAGCTGTTGCCCCACTTCACCGCCGGCAACGGCTTGGCCGGCGTCACCCGCAACAGCGCGATATCCACCACCGCCGAGGCAATCACCGTGGCACTCAGCAACGTGCCGTCGGAGAAGGTCACCGTGATTTCGTCGGCATTCTCGATCACATGCCGGTTGGTCAGGATCACCCCGGCCGGGTCGATAACAAACCCCGAACCGACCGCGCGCCGACGTGCCGCGGGGGTGTTGCTGGTGCCGGGCGCCTGCGCCTCATACCGCACCGTCGAGATGTTCACCACGCTCGGCAGCAGGCTGGCAACCAGCCCGGGCACATCGACCGCCATGCCGGGCGCCGAGCGGAAACTCTGCGCCGCACCGGGCAGCACCGCCGCAAGGGCGAAAAAACATCCAAGCAACAAAGTTGCGACGGGCAATCGCGCGATCGACATGGCACCACATCCAAACTGCGGAAAAGCAAAATGGCCGCGGCTTCCGGTGACGGAAACCGCGGCCATGCCTGGTTCAGCCTGGCTCAGCGGCGAACCGTGCCTTGACCATCAGCCTGGGTCGGACGAACCGTGCCCTGGGCATCAGCCTGGGCGGGACGGACGCCACCCTCGCCACCCGTGGTCGGACGCACCGAACCCTGGCGATCGGCCTGCGCCGGACGAACCCCGCCCTCGCCGCCAGTGGTCGGACGCA
>JANXSA010000543.1 GCA_025352915.1 Rhodospirillales bacterium
GGTGACTTATGAGAGCGGCAAAGATGCTACGCTGTCGATCACGGGCTGATGCGGGCGGGGGAGTCCGAGGATGTGGTGCGGAGTTTTCGCGACCGGTTCAACATCAAGCTGGTGCATCGGGATGCCGGCGATTTGTTTTTCGGGGCGCTGGAGGGGGTGACGGACCCGGAGGTGAAGCGCAAGACGATCGGGCGGTTGTTCATCGAGGTGTTCGAGGAGGAGGCGGCGAAGCTGGGTGGGGCGGATTTCCTGGCGCAGGGGACGCTGTATCCGGATGTCATTGAGAGCGTGAGTTTTACCGGTGGGCCGTCGGTGACGATCAAGAGTCATCATAACGTGGGCGGGCTGCCGGATCGGATGCGGATGCAGCTGGTGGAGCCGTTGCGGGAATTGTTCAAGGATGAGGTGCGGGTGCTGGGGCGGGAGCTGGATATTCCCGAGGTGATTGTTGGGCGGCATCCGTTTCCGGGGCCGGGGCTGGCGATTCGCATTCCGGGGGCGGTGACGCGGGAGAAGGCGGATCTGCTGCGGCGGGTGGACGCTATTTACCTGGAGGAGATCCGCAACGCCGGGCTGTATGACGCGATCTGGCAGGCGTTTGCAGTGTTGTTGCCGGTGCGGACGGTGGGGGTGATGGGGGATGGGCGGACGTATGACATGGCGTGCGCGTTGCGGGCGGTGACTAGCACGGACGGGATGACGGCGGAGTTCTATCCGTTCGACATGGCGTTCCTGGGGCGGGTGGCGAGCCGGATTGTCAACGAGGTTCGGGGGGTGAACCGGGTGACCTATGACGTGACCAGCAAGCCGCCGGGAACGATTGAGTGGGAGTAGGCGAACGCCGGCAATAGCGTCGTTCAGATCGGCGGCGCTTGGCCACGCTGGCCTACTTTGCCGCAGGTCCTGGACGTAGCTTCGTTGCCCTCGCCGCGGCGTCAGCGATATTCGCCGCGGTATAGGGTTTCTTCAGGACCACGCAATCGCGATGCTGGGATGGCAAGACGGCCTGGTCACCGTAGCCGGTTGCGAAAACGTATGGAACGCCGGCATTTCGCAGTAAGTCCGCAACAGGGATGCTGGTCTCGCGGCCCAAATTGACGTCGAGCAGGGCGAAATTCGGCGGATCCAGGGCCAGCAAGCGCAGCGCCTCCTGCACGTCGGCAGCCATGTGGACCCGCTCGGCGCCCAGCGAGAGCAGCATCTCTTCGGCGTCCAGGGCGATAATCATGCTGTCCTCCACCAGAAGGACGCTGCCCGATAGACGGAATCCTTCTGCACGCGCGACCTGGGGCGCAGAAACCGGGGCGATGCCGCGTTCCGGCTCGATGAACCGGGCGGGCACGACGAAGCGCGCGACAACGCCGTGGAGCGCATACTCCACACTCGCCTCGCCCTTCAGGTCATGGGGCACGGAACGCTCGATGATCGTCGTTCCAAAGCCGCGCCGGGTTGGCGCCTGCACGGGCGGACCGCCCAACTCTGTCCACTGGATGGTAAGGTCGCCATCGCCCCCAAGCGTCCAACTGATCGCAACGCGACCGGTGCGGTCGCACAGAGCCCCGTATTTCGCCGCGTTGGTCAACATCTCGTGGAGCACGAGGGCGAGGGTTGCGAACGCCATCGGCTGAAGCTTGATTTCGGGGCCTTCGATCTGGACCCGATCAGCGACGTCGTTGAGATAAGCCTCGGCTTCGGTTGCGACGAGCGTGCGCAGCGATCTGGGGCCCCAATTCCCCTCCGTGATCTGATCGTGGGCGCGTGCAAGTGCCTGAACTCGTCCGCCGATCGTCGCGGCAAAGCTCTCGATGTCGGTCGCGCCGCTTTTGCTCTGCGAGATCAGGCCGCGGATCAGGCCGAGAATGTTGCGGACGCGGTGATTCAGCTCGGCGATGAGCAGGTCCTGGCGCTTTGTCGCGGCATCGCGCTCGCGGTCGGCGACGTCGGCGAGCCGCAGCACGACCTCCAGCAATGTCACACGCAGCGCGTTGGCCGCGCGTAGCTCGGGCTCGGTCCACGGGGCGGATTGACCCCGCACGATTTCGCGCCAGGCGTCGAAGCTTTTGCGCGGTGACAGACGCATGGCGCCGGGTCCGGCATCCACAGGCTTGGCGGGATCGCCCGCCCACTTCACGGCTTGGGCGACCTCGCGGCGGAAGAACATGAGGTAATCGCGCGGCGTCCGGGAAATCGGGATGGCCAGTATGCCGGCCGCCCGTTCCGCATAATCTCGCGCCGGCGCATGCACCTTGCCGAGCTCGGCCGCCGCATAGATCTGGCTCGCCGCGCTCTGGTTGAGAAAACGCGTCAGCACGGCAACTTCACCCGGCGACGGCGTCACGCCGTGCAGGATCGTTTCGTCGCCAACGCGCACGGCGTAACCGTCGTAAGGCACGATCTCGCCCATGCGATCCGCCATCGCGGCGAGACTGGTGGCGGTGGAGCCACGTTCGACGATCGACGCCATGAGTTGATCGTGAATTAGCCGCGCCCGCTGTTCGTAATCCGCGACAGCCTCGCGTTCCCGGGTCTCGATCAGCAACGACAAGACCTGGGCGAATAATTCGGCCGCGGTGCGGCGCTCGTAGCTGATGGGGCGAGGCGTCATGTGGTGGCAGGCGACGAGCCCCCACAGGCGCCCGCCGCGCAGCAGCGAGATGGTCAGCGTCGCCGCGACCCCCATGTTCTTCAGATATTCGAGGTGCATCGTCGAGTGCGCGCGCAGCGTGCTCATCGATAAATCGAGCGGCGCGCCAGTCGAGCCAAGCTGAGGGACGACAGCCGCCGGGTCGGCCGCGACATCGACGATGACACGGACAATGTTGCGCTCCAACAACGCGCGCGCTTGGCGTGGAATGTCCGAGGTGGGATAGCGCAGGCCGAGGAACGGTTCGAGACCGGCTCGCACCCTTTCCGCGACGACCTCGCCCGAGCCGTCGGGCTGGAAGCGATAGATCATCACCCGGTCGTGGCCGGTCAGCGCCTTTACCTGCCGGGCTGCTTCGCGCAGCAGTTCGGGCAACCGGGCGAGCTGGTTGAGGCGCCCCAGCATCGCCTGGATCATCGCGGTGGGGCTCACCTCGCCATCCGGTTCGCTCGGTTCGGCCTCGATCACCACTTCGCCTTGCGAGATGTGGACGGCGACATCGAAGCGGCGGCCAGCGGGCAGCAGTTGCACGCCGAAGGCGCGTTCCACGGCGTCTTCGCCGCGCAGCATCGCCAGGCTATTGCGCAGCGTGTGCTCCGCTTCGGCGGCGAGCACGTCCGATAGCGATGCGCCCAGCAATGCCTCGACCGATCGGCCGAGAAAATCGGGCGCGTTGGCCGACACCCGTGAGATCAACCAGTCGGTGGAGACGGCGATCAGGAAGCCGGTGGGTTGGATGGCGCTGATCAAGTGGATCGGTTCGCGATCGCAATTGGTCAGGTCGACCGGCTCGGTCGCCATGCCCGGCGCGGCCTCGTGCGCCGTCATGCCGTCTGGCCCTCGCGGCACGCCAACCGCTCATAGACGGCGAAGGTCGCACGGGCGCCGCCGATGATTGCCTGCTCGTACCCGGTCCCGGCCGCGCCGCGTTCATTGACCTGTTGCAGCAGGGTTTGCCATGCGAGTGCTGGCCTGACATCGAAATAGGCGGTCGGGAATCCGGCAGCAACGCGCTTGCGCAGGATCGCCGATCCGAGCCGCGAACCGCGCACCACATAGGCGAGCCCGAGACCGTCGATCGAGCCTGGCGCGGGTTGGGCATCGGTTGGCGGATCTATGCCAATAGCGGCAAGATCGGCGATGAGAGCCGCGGCAAGCGCGCCGAAATCGGCTTCATCGACGCATCGCCAATGCGGCCGCAGCGCCATCAGTGCCGCGGCATTGATGCTGAGGAAGGCTGCATATGTCTCGGGTCGGGCCAGATCGAATTGGGAGATCAATTGATCGACCCGGCCATGTTCGGGCCGCGTCGCGCATTTCAGGCGCATGTGGCAATCAGTCGCTGGTGCATCGCTCGCGCCAAGCTCCGTCCGACGCGCTGCCGGTTGGCGCTGTGGAGCGGACCACAGAAGTCCGTGCGCACTCATTGATCACCTCAAGGCGGAATTGACGCAACCGCGTTGCGATCGATACCTGAGTCTGGAGGACTCGTGCAAGGCGCGTTAACAGTTTAGCATTATTAACGCCGCCTTTGCTAATGTGGCTCGCCGTTTGGCCGCCTTCGAGCATAGCCGGTTTGGCGATGCGACCTACCGATAAATGGCGTCCTGGTGTTTCGCTTTTTCGCGATGTGATCAGGCGCGCGGCCCTGCGAACATGCGCGAACATGGTATCGATTGCCACCTCGATGCACAGCCGCTGGCAGCCGGATGTGGTTCATCCGGGCAGGATCGCACCAATTTGATGGTGTCGATGACGGCATGGGGTGGATGGAACGCCGGATGAAACTAAGTGTCCGTCCGGAAAGTCTCCCGGGTCGGTCCGGCGGGCCTTTTTGGCGCCGGGAGCGTCGGAAACTTGCCCCGATGTCCCTGCATCGGGGCGGCGTTTCCTCCTTCCCGGCACCAAAAATGCCTCGCCGGCCCTCAACCGGGAGACTTTCCGGACGGACACTTAGCGGATGAAAGTTTTTGCTTCTTTTTTCAAAAAGAAGCGCTTCCTTTCATCCGCTTGCGTGCAGCTTATTCGCGCCAGAGATCCCAGTTACGCAGGGCGTACCAGGGCTTCCAGCCTTTGAGGCTTGACTTGAAGGTGACGGTGCGGCCGGCGTCGGCGATTTTCACCAGGTAGGCTTTGCTGCGGATCGCCGTCTCGGCTTCGAGCCAAGCGGCCTTGCGGGCGCCGACATCCATCGAGCTGAAGAAGCGGTTGTACGGCGCGTCGACGTCGGCGTCGTTGATTTTACCCAGGCCGGAATGGCCGTAGATCAGCGGGCGCCATTGTTGCGGTCCGAGCAGCGGCTGTGAGCAGTAGCCGGTCATCGAGATGTTCCAGCCGCCTTCGCCGGATGTCAGGGCATTGGCGTTGGTGATCCAGTCGGTGACGCGCATCTCGACGTTGACGCCGACCGCTTTCAGCGCCTGTTCCAGCACCAGCATCTGGGCGCGCATGTAGGCGTAGACCGAGTTGGTGTGGATGATGATCTTCTCGCCCTTGTAGCCGGCGGCGGCCAGCAGGGCCTTCGCCTTGGCCGGGTCTTTCTGGTTGTAGTACGGCTTCATCTGGTCACCGGTGTAGTACGGGCTGTCCGAGTACAGCAGCGACGGGTTCTGGCGGGTGACCTGGCCGGAGACTTCGGCCATTTCCTCGGTGTCGACCACGGCCATGATGGCCTGGCGGATGCGCACGTCGCGGGTGAGGCCGGCATCGGCACGCAGGATGATGGTGTGCATGCAGCCGGGGAAGACTTTTTCGATGACGACGTCGTTGCGGCCCTTGAAGCGGTCGATCTGATCGGCGTCGACCTCGGCCAGGTCGGCGCTGCCGGACAGCATGGCGGCGACGCGGGTGCTGACTTCGGGCAGGAAGTTGTAGCGGATGGTTTCGAAATGCGCGGTCTTGCGGCCGGCGAAGCCGTTCGGGCCGGGGGCGGAGGTATCGGCGGAGTAGCCGTCAAAGCGGCGCATGATCAGGTGGCTGTCCTTGACCAGTTCACCGAACTGATAGGGGCCGGTGCCGATCACGGTGATTTCGCGCGGGCCCTTGGCGGCTTCCTCGGCGGGGATGATCGAGAGCGGGAAGCAGGGGGTCTTGAGCACTTCCAGCAGAACGGCGGAGGTGTCCTTGAGGTTGATGACGAAGGTGTAGGGGTCTGGCGCGTCAAAGCTGCTGACGTTGGCGAAGGAGGCGGCGTTCGGGCTTTGCTTGGCGTAGCGCTGGTAGGTGGCGAGCACGTCGGCGGAGGTCATTTCCTTGCCGTTGTGGAACTTGACGCCGCGGCGCAGGGTGAAGGTGAACTTCTTGCCGTCCGGGGCGACTTCGGCCTTGCTGGCGAGCATGGGGGTGGACGAATAATCGTCGCCCATCATCATCAGGCCTTCGTACATGTGCATGCCGGTTTCGAGCTGCACGGTGGTGCAGAAATGGGCCGGGTCGAAGTGGTCCATGCCGGAGACGTGGGCGTGGATCAGGGTGCCGCCTTTTTTGGCCTGGGGGTTGGCGGTTTGGGCCAATACCGGCAGGGCGATCAGCAGCCCCGCGGCGGCGAGGCCGAATGCCCGCCACTTTGATGCAGCCGAGATCATGTTTTTTGCTCCCTGATGGGCCGCCCGCGCGGCGTTCGGGGGAGCGTAGAACAGGAGATGGGTTGTTGGGAACCTCGTTTGGTGGGGGAGGGGACGGGAGGAAGGAGGGAGCCTTCTTTTTGTGAACAAAAAGAAGCAAAAAAACTTTATTCGATAAGGAAGGGGGGGAAATTCAAGACAGGAAGAGCCCCCCTCCGGCTCCCCCCGCCCAAGCGCGAGGGGAGAGAAAAGTCTTTGTGAATGAAGTTTTTTTGCTTCTTTTTGTTCACAAAAAGAAGACCTTTCTTTGACTTCCTGCCGGCCAGTTCAGGCGCGCTCGACGCGGCAGAGCAGGCGGGCGGCGCTGCGGGGGGCGCGTTCGGTGGCGGGGATTGGGTGTTCGCCGATGATGCGGTCGGCTTCGAGCTGGTCGAGTTCGGCGGGGGGCAGGTTGAGGATGCGCG
>JANXSA010000550.1 GCA_025352915.1 Rhodospirillales bacterium
GCGTGAAGTTCCTGGCCGACGGGCCGCTGGCCGGGCAGAACGAGCGCGCGCTGCCGGTGGTGATCGAGTACACTGCGACCGGGTCGGACGTGGTGTGGCCGAAGTCGCTGGCCAAGCGGGCGCCGACGCTGCCGCTGCCGACCGACAACCCCTACAGCACCCGCTGAACGCCGCTTCATGCTCGAGGTTGCGATGCTGGAAGTTCGCGGGCTGACCAAGCGGTTTGGCGGGTTCACCGCCGTCAACAACGTGTCGTTCAAGGTCGATGAGGGCGAGATTCTCGGCCTCATCGGCCCGAACGGCTCGGGCAAGAGCACGATCTTCAACATGCTGTCGGGCACGCTGGCGCCCAATGGCGGGTCGATTTTGTTCCAGGGGCGCGAGATCGGCGGCAGCGCGCCGCATGCGATCATCAATTCCGGGGTCGGGCGGACCTTCCAGATCCCGCGGCCGTTCCGGCGGCTGTCGATCCTGGAGAACGTGGTGCTGGCCGGGTTCTACGGCCAGGGCGGCGGCCAAGGGGGACATTCCCGCGCTGCTGCCGAGACCTCGGCGCGCGAGGCGCTGGAAATGGTGGGCCTGCCGACCAATCCCTCGACGCGCGTCGACGGGCTGGGTGCGGCGGGGCTTAAGAAGCTCGAACTGGCCAAGGCGATTGCTACCAAGCCGAGGCTGTTGCTGGCGGACGAGAGCCTGGGCGGGCTGGACGAGGGCGAGATGGACCAGGCGGCCGATATGCTGCGCCGCATCCGCGCCGAGCTGGGCATCACCATCATCTGGGTGGAGCACATCATGGGCGTACTGATGCGGGTGGTGGATCGGGTGATGGTGCTCGACCATGGCGAGAAGATTGCCGAGGGCCTGCCGACCGAGGTGGTGCGCGACCCCCGGGTGATCGAGGTCTACCTGGGCACCGATGCCGACGCCGTCCACGCGGTGGCCGAGGCTGCGCGCGCATGATGCTTCGCCGGGATACGTCACATGCTTGAATTGAAATCGGTCGATACCGGTTATGGCACTTTCCAGGCGCTGTTCGGCGCTTCGCTGGAGGTGCGCCTCGGCGAGGCGGTTGGGGTGATCGGCCCGAACGGGGCCGGCAAGACCACGCTGATGCGGGTGATATCCGGCCTGATCCGGCCGCGCGCCGGGCAGGTGTTGTGGAACGGCGAGGACCTGGCCACCGTTCCTTCGCACCGCATCGTGGAGCTCGGCATTGCCCATGTGCCGGAGCATCGGCGGTTGTTTCCGCGCATGACGGTGGAGGATAATTTGCGCATGGGCGCCTTCATGCCTGCGGCGCGGCCGAAATTCGCCCAGCGGCTGGAGTTCGTCTACTCGCTGTTCCCGCGCATGAAGGAACGCCGCCGCCAGTTCGCCGGCACCATGTCGGGCGGCGAGCAGCAGATGTGTGCGATCGGCCGGGCGCTGATGTCGGACCCCAAGATCCTGTTGATGGACGAGCCCTCGGCGGGGCTGGCGCCGGTGATCGTGCAGCAGGTGTTCGAGCTGGTGCGGCGCATCCGCGAGAACGGGCTGACGGTGCTGATCGTCGAGCAGAACGTGCAGCAGGTGCTGAAGGTGGTGGACCGGGCGTATCTGCTGGAGGCCGGCCGCATCCGGATGAGCGGGACCTCGGCCGAGCTGATGGCGAGTGATACGATCCGCGAGGCGTATCTTGGGGTTTAGGCAAGGGGAAGGTCTTCTTTTTGTGAACAAAAAGAAGCAAAAAAACTTTTTCCATTTGCGCGCGGGCAGCTGCCGTGTGCCTGGAGGAAGACCCGGCCTCGCCCCAGGCCAACGGATGAAGTTTTTTTGCTTCTTTTTGTTCACAAAAAGAAGACTTCCTTTTCCCTTCCTTGGCTTTGGAGCACCCGCATGGGCTTCCTAGACATCTTCCTGGTCGAGGCGCTGATCAACGGCCTGTTGCTCGGCGGCGTGCTGGCGTTGCTCGCACTTGGGCTGAATCTGATCTTCGGGGTGATCGACGTCGCCTGGATCTGTTACGCCGAGCTGGTGATGTTCGGCATGTATGCGATGTATTATTTCGTCAGCGTGTTCGGCATTCCGCTGTGGTTCGCGGTCCCTGCCACGATCATCGCGATCGGCGTCATGGGCGTGTTGTTGCATGTGCTGGTGATCGCGCCGCTGCTGGGGGCGGCGCCGATCAACCAGTTGCTGGCCACTGGCGGCGTGCTGTTCTTCCTGCAGAGCCTGGCGACCGTGGTGTTCGGCATTGATTTCCGCAACCTGGGCATCCGCCTGCCGACGCTGGAAGTGGCCGAGGTGTTCATCAGCTATGCACGGCTGCTCGCCTTCGGCGCGGCGTTGAGCGGGATGGTGGCGTTGTATTTGTTTCTTACCCGGACCTACATCGGCACCGCCATTCGCGCCATTTCGCAGGCCCGGCAGATCATGGCGCTGATGGGGGTGGATACGCGGCGCATCTACATCATCACCTCGGCGGTGGGCGGCGCGCTGGCGGGGTTGGCGGCGTGTTTGCTGGTGTTGCAGTACGACGTGCATCCCTATGTCGGGCTGTCGTTCGGGCCGATCACCTTCATGATCTGTGTTATGGGCGGGCTGGGCAACATGATCGGGGGCTTCATCGCCGCGTTCATTTTCGCCGAGATCATCTCGGTTGGCGGGCTCTACCTCGACCTCGAATGGGGCTACGTCTTTGCCTTCGTGTTCTTCATCGGCATGATGTTTATACGGCCCCAGGGGCTGATGGCGAGGCGCTCGTGAACCGCTCGCTGCTCTGGGTCATCGCCGGGGTTCTCCTGGTGGGCATGCCGTTCGTCTACGGCGCGCCCTATCCGATGCATATCATCATCACCATCCTGATCTGGTCGTTTGCCTATACGTCGTGGTCGATGATGGGGCGGGTCGGGCTGGTCTCGCTTGGGCATGGCGGGTTCATGGGCGTGGGTGCCTATGCGACGGCGTTGCTGTGGAACAATCTCGGGCTGTCGCCGTGGCTTGGCATTCCGGTGGGGCTGGTTTGTGCGGCGCTGCTGGCGCTGGTGGTAGCCTGGCCGTGCTTTCGCTTTCGCATAACCGGGCATTATTTCGCGCTGGTGACGTTGGCGCTGTCCGGCATCGTGCTTCAGGTGATCACCGCGACCCGCGACCTTACCGGCGGCTCGCTCGGCTACACGCCGAACCGGGTGCCGGGCGGCTCGTCATTTTGGGCATTTCAGTTCACCGAAAAGCATACCTGGTACATGATCGCGCTGATCGTCTGGGCGGCGGGGTTGGCGATCTGGTACGCGGTCGAGCGCAGCATGCTGCGCTATGCGCTGGAGGCGATCTCGGAGGACGAGGACGCGGCGGCGGCGGCGGGCGTCAATGTGACGCTGGAAAAGCTCAAGATCACCGTGCTGTCGGCGATGATGACGGCGATGGCCGGGGCACTGTATTGCCAGTACCAGATGTTCGTCTCGCCCGACACGGTCAGCGGTATTTCGGTCTCGCTGCAGATGGTGTTCGCGGTGGTTGTCGGCGGGCTCTATGTCGCCCTTGGTCCGACTGTCGGCGCGGTCATCACCATCCTGCTCGGCGAGGGGCTGCGGATTGGTTTCGGCACCTCGGCGGTGGGCTGGGACAATTTGATCTACGGGCTGTTGCTGGTGGTGTTCATCATCTTTCTGCCGAAGGGAATTTTGGGCAGCATCATGGGGGCGTTTCGTCGCGCGCCCGCCAAGGCCGCCGCTTGAGCATCGAGGACACGGCCATGCAGAACCCCCCTATGCAGAATCCGGGCATCCACAGCATCCGCGTCGGCGACATCACCGTCACCGCGCTGAATGACGGCCAGTTCGAGGCCTCGACCGCGATCCTCAACGGTGTCACCGCAGACGCCGCCGCGGCAGCCGAAGCCGGCGCCTTCCGGGTGTTGCCGCCGCGCATCACCATCTCGTCCTTCCTGCTCGATATCGCCGGCAAGAAAGTGCTGGTCGATGCCGGCTGTGGCACCGCCTTCGGCCCGAACATGGG
>JANXSA010000567.1 GCA_025352915.1 Rhodospirillales bacterium
AACGAAGCCACGTTGAGGGCGCCGTTGGTGTTCGGGCCGTAGATCGACCAGAGATTGGGCATGCCCGGTATCATGCAGCCAAGATAGGCCCGCGCGCCGTCCTTGGCCCACAGCTCGGCGAGCGTCCGCCCCTCGCGGCCGGTGATGGTCATCGGATAGAGGTACTCCGTGGCGTGGAAGCCGGTGGCGTAGACGATCACGTCGGCCTCGTGCAGCGTCGCGTCGCCATCCCGGTCCTCGTCCCCATCCCCGTCCGTGGCCACCACGCCGCGCGGTTCGATGCGTTCGATCCCGTTGGTGACCAGGGTGACATTGTCGCGCAGCAGGGCGTCGAGGACGCAATACTCCGTGTCAACGACCACCGCGCGGGCTGACCAGACCGGATGCGGCGGGGTCATGGCCGCCACCAGCGCGGGGTCGCCAAGCTTGCGTTCGAGGAAGGCGACGCTCACATCGCGGGCGCGCTTGTTGAGCGGGCTGGTGGCGAAGGGATCTTGGAAGTCCGGATCGATATGCGCGACGTTGGCGAGCCGGTCGAGTGTGCAGTTGCGGGCGCGCATGAAGTTGGTGTGGAACGGCAAGTTGCGGTCGAGCCAGTTGACCTGCGGCGGGAACGGCGAACGGTAGCCGGGCACCGGCGACAGCCATTGCGGTGTCCGCTGGAACACGGTGACGTGGGCGGCCTCCAGCGCGAGTTCGGGGATCATCTGGTAGCCGGTGGCGCCGGTGCCGATCACCGCCACCCGCTTGCCCTTCATGTCGACGCCGTCCGGCCACCGCGCGGTGTGCCACGCGGCGCCGGCGAAGGTTTCGGCGCCAGGGATCTTGGCGATGTTTGGACGGCTGAGGAAGCCGACCGCCGTGATCACCGCGCGCGAGCGGATCGTGCGGGCGCCGTCTGGCCCGTCGATGTCGATCTGCCATTCGCCTGCGGCCTCGTCCCAGGTCAGCGCCTTGACCTCGGTCTCGAACTGGATGTGCCGGCGCAGGTCGAAATTGTCGGCGACCCAGTCAAAGTATTTGGCGTTCTCGCGCCAGTCGCAGTACGGATTCGGATAGGGGAAGTCCACGCCGAAGATGTGGGTGTAGGAGCGGCTGACGGTATCGACCCTCGCACCGGGATAGCGGTTCTCCCACCAGGTTCCGCCGACGCCGGTGTTCTTTTCCAGCACGGTAAACGGGAACCCGGCCTGGCGCAGCTGGAGTGCGGCGTTCAGCCCGCCCATGCCGGCGCCGATGACCGTCACGGTAAACTCCTTCAGCCGCGCCGGATCGGGCTTCTCCCGCCAGTGCAGCGACCGCGCCGCCTGGTCATGCGCCAACTCCTCCAGGTGATGCTGCAGGCTCTCGCCCTGCATGGTCTGCCCGAGCATCAGGCCCAGGCTGACCGCAAGCCGGTCGCGCGGGCCGATGTCGATGCGGCCCGCGCCGCTGTCGCGATAGGCTTTGAGGAACTCGACACCCTTGCGCCGGAGCAATGCCGCGTCCGCTTCGGTCGCTGGCGCAACGAGGTCGACATAGCCGGCGTGCACCGTCTTCACGCCGGTCGCCGCCACTTCCGGATCGGCGGTGAGCTGGTAGAGCAAGCCACGCAGGACCATGGGGTCGGCATGGGCGATTGCGTCCTCGATCACGGCGTCGTCCGCTGCATGCAGCTCCGGCCGTGACGACACCTCCAGCTTGTTCATACGCCTAGGACTCCTGCAGATCGGTCGTCTTGTTCGATTTTGGGGCATCGGAAACGCAAAATCGAGTCCAACCGATATTCCCCGAGTGACCGTTAATCCGATCATCTGCCAAGAAGGATACCAGCGACCTCGCGACCATTGCAAAGGCGGAGGTGCCGGGAGGCCGCCCGCGGCCAGTGCCATCGGCCAGTGCCATCGGCCAGTGCCCGCGGCCAGTGATTGCTGTCTGGTCGGAGATTCGGCTCAGTCGGGTGCCGATGAAATGCACGTTTCCCAAGAACGGCGGCAGTGACAATTTTATTCGAATTATCGCGTTGTGAAAGAATAATTCACTCTTTTCCGCAGGTGGTCTTGCCGCCGGCGAAAATTCCATTCTATGGCAGCCCTCTGTCCGTTACTGAGGAGGTCCGACCTTGCCCCAAGTTCTGAGCCGGCGCGCCTTTGCCGCGAGTGCTATAGCGCTAGCCGCCGCGCCATCTGGGAATGCCCAGGCCGCGCCGCCAAGCGAGATCCGCATCGACTGGGCGACCTATAATCCCGTCAGCTTGGTGCTGAAGGACCGGGGCCTGCTGGAGCGCGAGTTCGGCCCGGACAAGATCGGCATCCGCTGGGTGTTCTCCGCGGGGTCGAACAAGGCGTTGGAGTTTTTGAATGCCGGCTCGCTCGATTTCGGCTCGACCGCCGGCGCCGCGGCGCTGATCGGCAAAGTCAACGGCAACCCGCTGAAATCCGTCTATATCTTCTCGCGCCCGGAATGGACGGCGTTGGTCATAAAGGCGAATAGTCTCGTCACCACGGTGGCCGATCTCAAGGGCAAGCGAATCGCGGTGACTCGTGGGACCGATCCGCATATCTTCCTGGTGCGCGCGCTGGCAGGTGCTGGCCTGAGCGAAAAGGACGTGAAGCTGGTGCTGCTGCAGCACGCCGACGGGCGGACCGCGCTGGAGCGCGGCGATGTGGAGGCCTGGGCTGGTCTCGATCCGCTGATGGCGGCATCCGAAATCGAGAACGGCGCGCGCCTGCTCTACCGCAAAGCTGAGGCGAATACCTGGGGTGTGCTGAACGTGCGCGAGGCATTCGCGTCCGAGAACCCCGATCTCGTCAGGCGGGTGCTCGCCACCTATGAGAAGGCCCGAAGCTGGGCGGTGGACAATCCGGACGAGTTGAAGGCGATGATGATGACCGCAACCAAACTATCCGACGCGGTGATTGTCCGGCAGCTTGAGCGCACCGACATGTCGCGTGGCCAAATCGGCGAGGTGCAGGCCGCGACGATTATCGAGGCCGGCCGGGCGTTGCAGGCCGCCGGGGTGCTGGACGCCTCGCTCGATATTGCTGCCATCACGCACGGCATGATCGACGGATCCTTCGCGCGCGCCGCTGGGGCATGAAGCTGGCCTGGCCGGCGCCGTGGATCACCGGCCTGATCCTGCCGCTGACCTTGGGCGTGGCGTGGGAGCTGGCGGTGCGCCACGGGATGATGTCCGGGCGGCTGATGCCGCCGCCGTCGCGCCTGGCCGCTTCCGCCTGGACGCTGGCGCGATCTGGCGATCTGGCGGTGCATGCGCTGGCGACACTGGGCCGGGTTGCCATCGGTTTCGCGTGCGGGGCGGTGGCCGGCACGATGCTGGGCATGCTCACAGGGGCCAACGTGACGGCGCGTCGGCTGCTCGACCCCTCGGTGCAGGCGGTCCGCGCCATCCCCTCCATCGCCTGGGTGCCGTTGTTCATCCTGTGGCTGGGAATTTTCGAGACCTCGAAACTGACGCTGATCGGTCTGGGGGTGTTCTTTCCGGTGTATCTGGGGGTGTTGAGCGCCATCCAGGGCGTTGACCGCAAGCTGATCGAGGTGGGGCGGGTGTTCGGGCTGTCGGTCATGAGCATCGCGCTGCGTATCACTTGGCCCGCCGTGCTGCCGAGCTGGATCGCGTCCTTGCGCACCGGGTTGGGCCTTGGGTTCATGTTCGTGGTGGCAGCGGAGCTGATGGGGGCGTCGGAGGGGCTGGGCTACCTGTTGTTGGACGGCCAGCAGATGGGGCGGGCGGATACGATCCTGGTGGCGATGATCGTCTTCGCCCTGTTGGGCAAGGCGGCTGACGGCCTGCTGGTTGCGGTCAGCCGGCCGCTCCTATGCTGGCAGGACACGGCGAGGACCCGGCTGTGACCCGGCTTGCCATCCACCAGCTCGGCAAGACCTATGCCGACGGCACCGAGGCGCTGCGCGATATCAATATCCAGGCCGACACCGGGGAAATCGTCGCCATCCTGGGTGGCTCGGGTTGCGGCAAGACCACCTTGCTGCGGCTGGTGGCCGGTCTGGATCAGGCGAGCAGCGGCACCATCTCGGTCGGCGGCCAGGTGCTGACCGGCACGCATCCGGCCATCAGTGCGGTGTTCCAGGAACCGCGTTTGCTGCCGTGGCTGACGACCGGGGCGAATATCGCCTTTGGCGGCGGGCGTCTTACCGCAAGGGACCGCCAGGCCCGGACGACGGCGCTGTTGGACCGGGTCGGTCTGGCCGGTTATGCCTCCCGTTGGCCGCGTGAGCTGTCCGGTGGACAGCAGCAACGTGTGGCGATCGCCCGGGCGTTGATCGGCCATCCCGAAATCCTGCTGCTCGACGAGCCGTTTTCGGCGTTGGATCCGGTCACCCGCGCAAGCCTGCACGAACTGCTGCTGGATCTGTGGCGAGACCTGCGCCCAACCATTCTCATGGTTACACACGATGTGGAGGAGGCCGTGGTCTTGGCTGACCGCATTGTGGTGATGCGGCCGAAGCCGGGCCGGGTGCATGACGTCCTGCCGGTCGATGTACCCCGACCATCCGACAAAGCGCTGCCGATCTTCGATTTGATGAAGCGACGCGTGACCAGCGCGATCGACCGGTCCCTTGCGGATGACCGGCCACCTGGTCTTAAGTCGGGTTCGCTCTGGTTATCACCCTGGGTATAGCCTACCAGCAGCTTGATTTAGCCATGGCCGCAACCACGCAGCGGCGCGGTGCAGGTGTGCCAAAAGCTCGCCAGTATTTCCAGCGCGGTGGCGTGAGATGTGAAACCCGGCGCGAATCTTCGGGCGAAGTGGCGCAGCAGACACATACGCGGGATGGAGTGGATGCCGATTGAGTCACCGCCGCCCGCCCGATACAATCCGGCCGCTGACGCACGGCATCACTATAGATCGAGAGAACCGGACATGGCCGCAGACGCGCAGTCAATTATTCTGCACCAGTACGACCTGTCACCGTTCTCGGAGAAGGCGCGCATCATCCTTGGGATGAAGGGACTGGAATGGCACGCCTGCACCCAACCCGTCATCATGCCCAAGCCAGAACTTGTCGCGCTGACTGGCGGCTACCGACGTATTCCCGTGATGCAGATTGGTGCCGATATCTATTGCGACACGCAAATGATCGCGCGCGAGCTGGAGCGGCGTTATCCGATTCCGTCCATCCTGGTTGGCGCCGATCGCGGGCTCGGTTTCGGCCTCGGCCTGTGGACCGACCGGGCGTTGTTTCAGGCCACCGTCACCCTAGTCTTCGGAGCCGGCGAGCGGGTGGTCGATGACGCTTTTATTAGGGACCGTGAGGCGCTGAGCGGTCGTTCGTGGGACCTGCCAGGCAAGCGCGAAGCAGCACCTCGGGTGGCCGAGCAGCTGCGAGCCCAGTTCGGCTGGGTGGAGGAGCAGCTATCCGATGGCCGGCGGTATTTGCTCGGCGACCAACCGGGCCTGGCCGATGCCAGCGTCTACTACAATATTGCCTGGATTCGCCGCGTTTTTCCCGCCGGGCTAGCCATCCTTGATCGGCTGGTGCTGCTGATGGCGTGGGAGGAACGGGTTCGCGCCATTGGCCACGGCACACCGCACATTATCAGCCGCGAGGCGGCGCTCGACATCGCCCATGACGCGATTTCAACCGAAGTGGCGGCCACGGACCAGCTGGAGCCGAACGGGATCAAGTCCGGGGATAGCGTGTCCGTCATCGCGGACGACTATCGCGGTGAGCCGGTGAGCGGTGTGGTGGTGTCGTCCTCGGCGCAGCACATTGCGATCCGGCGCAGCGATCCGCGCGTCGGTGAGGTGGTGGTGCACTTTCCACGCTCCGGCGTTTTCGTGATGCTGGCGGCCGGTGCGTAGGGCAATCCACTAGGTAATTTTCAAACGTCTCGAAGGAACACCAGGTTCGATGCTGTTGTATGAACATCCACTGTCGTCTTACGTGCAAAAGGTGAAGATCGCCCTGCGCGAAAAGAATATCCCCTTTACCGTTGAACGGCCGGATGGCCTGGGGTCTGGGGCTGCTGCCGGCGCGTTCGGTGACGGCAATCTGCGTGCCGAGGTGCCGATGCTGATCGATGGTGCGGTGCGCATCGTCGATTCCACCATCATCCTCGAATATCTTGAGGACAAGGTTCCGACGCCTGCGCTGCTGCCGCGTGATCCCGCCGAGCGGGCACGGGCGCGCATGATCGAAGATGTGTGCGACACCAGCTACGAGGCGATCAACTGGGGGATCGGCGAAATCACCTGGTTCCGCCGCGCCGAGGGTGCGCTGGAAAGCCGCTTGCGCGCGGCCGCCGCGGCGCAGACCGCCGAGATCCAGCATTGGCTGGAACAGCAGCTGGGCGCGCGGGAGTGGTTTGTCGGCGATCGCTTCGGCTGGGCCGATCTTTCGGTGGCACCTTATCTCAACCGCTCGGTGCTGTTTGGCATGGGGCCGGCGACGGGCTCGCCGCTCGATCTGTGGCTCGGCCGCATCCGCCAAATTCCGTCGGTTGCCAAGACATTCGAGGAGTTCATGGCGGCGCAGGCGCTGATGGCCGACGCCTTCCGCCGGCTTGAGTCCGGCGCGATGCGCCGCGAGTATCGCGACCACCGGCTGGAATGGATGATCAAGTCCGGCGGCATGGCGGTCGTGCTCGACGGCTTGGCGAAGAATAACATCCGGTTCACTTGGCCGAACGTTTGATACGCCACTTTACTGGTGATGGTTCATCCCCGTCGATCTTGGAGCAACGAATTCCCACTCGGCGCGGCGAGTGGTCGGGCGAACAAGGGAGCCTCCGGCGGCAAAGGGCCGGCGGCCTTTTGATCCCATTCATTTTCATATAATCAAGGTCCAGGGGCTTGGCCCGTCGCGCGAAGGCGCGCTCGGGGCCTGGCGGGTCTGGGCAGAGCCCAGCCTTTCTGCTTAGAGAGTCTTTCCTTGCTATGGTTTGTATTAGTGTCCGTCCGGAAAGTCTCGCGGTTCGGTCCGGTTGGTTTTTTCGGACGGACACTGGGCCGAGGGATTGCCGTGGACCGTGCGTTGCCTGTATCCGGCCGTGTACGTTTCTCCAGGTGAGTTCCCGATGCCCGATCTTTTCAGTCCGTTCACGCTCAAAGGCGTCAAGCTGCGCAACCGGATTGCGATGTCGCCGATGACCATGTACCGGTCTGTCGATGGGTTGATGAACGACTTCCATGTCATGCTGATGGGGTCGCGCGCCGCCGGCGGGTTCGGCCTGGTATTCCCCGAGCAACTGGCGATCACGCCGGATGGCCGTACCGGCACCAGTTGCGCCGGCATCTATGATGACAATCAGATCGAGGGCCTGTCGCGGGTGATGGCGATCATCAAGGACATGGG
>JANXSA010000598.1 GCA_025352915.1 Rhodospirillales bacterium
GGCGACCGCCTGGCCACGCGCGTCGGCCTCGCCGAGGATCGCCTCGGCAACACGGCGGCGGATCAGATCCTCGCGCGCCGCCCCGGTGATGCTCTTCTCGGCCGCCTCGCGCTCGGCCGTTATCTCGGCACGGACCCGCACGCGGTCGGGCACGGACGCGGCCAGGACGCGTTGCTGGTCGCGGTAGGATAGGGTGAGGAGATCGACCTGCTTCTGCTGCGTGGCAAGCTGCCCCGGCGACGGCTCGCCGATCGGGCTGCCGGCGATGCGCGCCGCAGTGTCCGGTGCCGCCGCCGCGATGCCGGTGATCGGGCCGCCCTGGAGCATGCGCTGCGCACGCAGGTCGGCAAGCTGCTGCCGGATAGCTGCCGCCTCCATCCCCGGAGCAGAATCGGGGCCATAGACAGCGGCGCCGGCATCGTAATTCTTCAACCGACCTTCAAGACTGACGATCTCGCGGTCGGTGCGGTCGCCAGCCGGGGTCGATGATACGGCCCAGCTCATGCCCTGGACAGCAAGGGAGAGCGTCTTGACCAGCGCGATCATCGCGCTCGAAGCTGCGACCGAATCCATAAAGGCGGTCCAGCCGCTCGACAGGTCACGCAGCGCCGCGCCCATCGGCGACAGCGCATCGCGCGACAAGCCGCCGATGCGCTTGCTCAGGGCCTCGAAGGCAATATCGACCGCCTTCGCGCGCTCACCGTGTTCCAGCATGGTGCGGATCGCAGCGGCCTGCGATGCGGTGAGGAAGTTCAGCGCGGTGTCGAGCTTACGGATGCCTTCGACGGGCGAGGCGAAAACGTCGGCCAACTGCTTGCCGGCCGCCGCCACATCGGTGCCGGTGGCCGCGGCGAGGTCCGGCGCCAGCGCCGCCGCGCGGCCGATGTCGCCGGCGGCGATACCGGGCGTGCGGGCAAGATCGGTGACGATGCCGCGAGCGGCACCGCGCGCCACGCCGAGGCGCTCCAGCGCGCGGACATGGCCTTGCAAATCACCGGCGGATATCTCGGCTGAGCGGCCGACGCCGCGAAGTGCGAGATCGAGTTGCCGCTGCTCTCCCGTCAAATCGGCGGTGCGCGCCGCGAACGCCGCCAACGCCGCGCCGCCAGCAGCCGCAGCAAGAACGTAGGGACCGCCCACATAGGCAACCAGCGTCCGGAAGGCTGCGCCGATCCCGCCGGTGACCTGCACCACCTGGCTGCCCTGCTGGATGAGTATCATGAACGCGCCTTGGCCGGTCAGCAGGCCCTGCACCACGTCCGGCATCTGTTGCGCCAGCGCGCGCATCTGGTAGGCGGTCTGATCGGTGGACTTCGCCAGCGTCGACTGGGCGCCGGACGCGGCCAGGGCTGCGGGCGCGATACCGCGCAGCGCGGCGGCGCCGTCGAGATAGCCGCGCTGCGCCTGGTTACGCGCTGCCGCGGCGGTATTGGCGTCGATGGCGCCGACGCGCTCGGCGCGACCGATCTCCTCCAGCAGCGCCTTGTGGCGCTGCTGTGCGGCGAAGAGCGGATCGAACTTGCCGCGCAGGCGGTCGAGTTCGGCGCCATAGGCGGCGATGTCCGCGCCGCGGCTGCGCACGGCCTCGGCATCGGCCGGCCGCGCCACACCCGCAAAGGCGTTGGCCGCCGCCTGGGCGGCGGCCTCCACCCGCCGCAGCGCGCGGTCGCCGACATCGCCGAGGGCTTCCAGGCGCGACCGCGCAGAATCGACCTCCTCGGCCGAGACGCGGATCGAGACGTTGCGCGCGCTGCCGCTCATCCCCCGGCACTCCCGCGGCGCAGTTCTGCCGCCACGTTGCTCGCGAGCAGCCCGGCCGCGCGGGCGCGCACGGCGCCGATGTCAAGCCGCTTGCGCACAGAGACGCTCTTCACCAAGAGAAACATCGGCACAAACCCCTGAACGAGCAGGTCGCTTGCGGCCTGCTGGCGCCCCTTGCGGTTGCCGGTCATTACCTCCGCCGGCCCGGCCCAGAGGCGGATGCGGTTGCGCCCGCGACGCGATAGGCCGCGCACCTCGCGCACCCGCAGGCACCAGAGCCGCACCGCCGGATTGGACTTCGAGCGGATTACGAAGGCATCGCCCTTCGCGGCCATCATCTGCTCCGGCGTCACCCGAAGGCCGCCACGCGAGGACGCGCCGCGCCGGCCGCGGATCGCGTTCCAGCCGGTCGGGAAGGCGAGCCATCGCTTACCCTTGGCGACGATCGGCACGCCCTTGTCGAATGCATCTGCGATGTCCGGGGCGTTGGAATACACCAGCGCCGCCGGGCGCCATGTCCGTGGGGCGGTGCCTTCGGCGGGATAGGTGCGCAGGCGCCAGGCATTGGCGATCGCGCGCCCGCCATCCTTGAAGCCGCCGGCCCGGGCCTGGGCACGCAGTTCCTGCTGGACCTGCCGGCCGGTGCGCGCGACGGCACGGCGCAGGACCGCGGCGATCGCCACGATCTCCTCCTCCATCGCGGCGCGCATCGACAGGCGGAGCGTGTTGACACCAACTGGCATGCGCCCAATGTTCCCAATTGTGGAACTGTTGCCTTGTTCCCAAAACGGGAACGTGCTAGCGATACCGAATGCAGATCATCGCCAAGCGGACATTGCGGCAGTTCTGGGAGAGGCATCCCCAGGCCGAAACGCCGCTCAAGGTCTGGTTTGCGATGGTCAGCAAGGCCGAGTGGAGCGGACCGGTCGACGTGCGGGCCATGTTCGGCTCGGCAGACTTCGTCGCGGACAACCGCGTCATCTTTGACATTGGCGGCAACAAATTTCGGATCGTCGCCCGTGTGTCCTATCGGTTCAAGCGCGTGCTGGTGAAGTTTATCGGCACGCACCGAGAGTATGACCAAATCAACCCGGAGGTGGTGTGATGGATATTCGGCCAATCAGGACCGAGGCCGACTATGAATGGGCCCTGCATGAGATCGAACAGTATTTCGATCGCGAGCCGGAACCGGGAACCAAGAAGGCCGATCGTTTCGATGTGCTTGCCTCGCTCATCGAGGGTTACGAGGCCACGCATTGGCCGATCGAAGCGCCAGATCCGATCGCAGCCGTCAAATTTCGGATGGAGCAGGCCGGCTACAAGCAAGCCGATCTCGCACGGCTGCTCGGGTCCAGATCGCGCGCCTCCGAGGTGCTCAGTCGGCGGCGGGCGCTCACGCTGGAATACGCCTTCAAGCTGCACCACGAATGGCGGATTCCAGCGGAAGTTCTCCTCCAGCCGTACCACGTCGAGACCGGACGCAAGCGTTCCACCGGATCGGCCGACGCCTAGAGTCCCGTCACGCACGCCGGCGCCGCCGCTCATCCTCGTTGAGTTCCGCATCGATGGCGCCGAGAGCCGCGAAGGCATCGACCACCCAGGCCGGCTGATCAGATACGCCGCCGGCGTCCGGCCAATGTGCAATCCCGCCCATGCCGGCGCGGCACGCGGCCCACAGCCGCACGAAATCCGCCCAGGCGCCGTCCATTGTAATGCGTGGGTTCTCCGCCCAGGCCATGCCCGCCACGATCCATTCACCGCCGCCGGGCGGGCGCAGCCCGCCCTGGCAGATCAGGGGATCGCGGGCGAGAACGAGGGCGGTTCGGAGTTTCCCTCCGCTGGCCTGTCGGGCTGCATCAGTTCGGCCGCACGGCTGCCCACCGCCTCGATCTCCTCGGCCGGCAACAGGTCGAGCAGGTCGGCCGGGACCAGCCCGCTGGTGCGCGCGAAGGGCGGCAGCCCGTCGCCTTCCCAGCCGCGCAGCGCGTGGCGCGCGGCGACCCAGGGCAGCATGCCGGCGTAGCGCTGCCGGGCCGCGAGCAGCGT
>JANXSA010000607.1 GCA_025352915.1 Rhodospirillales bacterium
ACGCTGCTCGATTTCGTCACCCTGATCGTGATGGTGCCGGTGCTGTTCTGGATCAACGTGCCGCTGACCTGGATGGTCATCGGGGCGGCCGGCTGCGTGGCGCTGATCATCGTGGTGTTCCTGCCGGCGGTGCGCTCGGCCTTCGGCAAATGGGTCGAGGCGGAGGTCGCCAAGAACAACATCCTGGTCGAGACGGTGCACGGCATCCGCACGGTGAAATCGCTCGCCCTGGAACCGCAGCAGCGCGAGATCTGGGACGAAAAGGTCGCCGCCGCCTCGGGACGCAAACAGGCGCTGGGCGACATCTCGAACTGGCCGCAGACGCTGGTGGTGCCGTTCGAGAACTTCATGAACCGCGGCGTGCTGCTGGTCGGCGCCTATTTGGTGCTTGAGGGCGGCATGATGACCAGCGTGGGCAGTCTGCTCGCCTTCATGATGCTGTCCGGTCGCGTCGCCCAACCCCTGGTCAGCATGGCCCGCCTGGTGGAAGACCTGGAGGAAACCCGCTCGGCGGTGGCGCTGGCCGCCGGGGTGCTGAACAACCGGCCGGAAACCAACAACCCCGGCGCCGGCCTGCGCCCGCGCTTTGCCGGCGCGATCACTTTTAGCGGCGTGGATTTCACCTATCCCGGATCGCGCAACGCCGCCCTGAACGAGATCAGCTTCGACGTGCCGGCGGGCACCATGCTGGGCCTGGTCGGCCGCTCCGGCTCCGGCAAGTCAACGATCACCCGCCTGCTCCAGGGCATCAACCGCGAATACGAAGGCGCCATCAAGATCGACGGCACCGACCTCAGGGAAATCAACCTCGCCCATCTGCGCCGGAGCTTCGGCGTGGTGTTGCAGGACAACTTCCTGTTCCGCGGCACCATCCGCGAAAACCTGCTGGCCGGCCGCCCGGGCCTGACCATCACCGACGCGGTGCGCGCCGCAAGGCTGGCCGGTGCGGAGGAGTTCATCGAGCGCCTGCCGCAGGGCTATGAGACCCAGATCGAGGAAGGCTCGCCCAACCTGTCGGGCGGCCAGCGCCAGCGCCTGGCGATTGCGCGCGCGCTGATCAGCGATCCGCGCCTGCTGATCCTGGACGAAGCGACCAGCGCGCTCGACCCGGAGAGCGAGGCGCTGGTGAACGCCAACATCCAGCGCATCGCCCATGGAAGGTCGATGCTGATCGTCTCGCACCGGCTCTCCTCGCTGGTCGATTGCCACCAGATCCTGGTGCTGGACCAGGGCCGGGTAGTCGATATCGGCCCGCACAAGGATTTGCTGGAACGCTGCTCGGTCTATCGCCTGCTCTGGCTGCAACAGCATCGGCATTTGGAGAATGCGGGCAAGCCCGGCACTCCGAAGCCGGTGCTGGCGCAGGGCGATTGACGGCGGGCGATTGACGGCAGGAGAGCGAAACCATGGCCAATTCCCCCGTATCCGCGTCTGGCGCCAAGCCGCCGGCCGACAAGAACGACCCGTTGACGCCGATGCTGCTGGAATTCCAGTCGCCCTCGGCCGCCCTGATCGAACAAAAGGTGCCGGCCGACAGCCGCTACACGCTGTGGGTTCTCGCCTCGATCTTCGTGGTGGTGCTGGTGCTGATGGGCACCGTGCCGATCGACCGGGTGGTGGTCAGCCAGGGCAAGGTGATCGCCACCGGTGGCGCCAACATAACCATTCAGCCACTGGAAACCTCGATCGTGCGCTCGATCGACGTGCGCGAGGGCGAGTTGGTGAAGGCGGGCCAGTTGCTGGCGCGGCTTGACCCGACCTTTGTCGCCGCCGATGCAAGTTCTCTGGAAACCCAAGCGGTCAGCCTCCAGGCCGAGGTCGATCGGCTGCAGGCCGAAGTGGAGGCACGTTCCTATGTCGGCGATGGTTCCCAGCCGAGCCAGTTGCAATCGCTGATCTTCACCCAGCGCAGCGCCGAGCGCAGCTACCGGCTGGAGAATTACCGCCAGAAGATCGACGCGCTGCGCGTGCGCGTGGCCCAGGCGATGGCCGATGTGGAATCGTACACCAACCGTCTGGCGGTCTCGCGCCAGGTGGAGGCGATGCGGGTTGAGCTGGAGCGCCAGGCGGTGGGCAGCCGGCTCAACACCTTCCAGGCGCAGCAGGAGCGCAACGAGGCTGCCCGTTTGCTGGACGGTGCACGCTCGCAGGCGTTGGGCGGCCAGCGTGACCTGGAGGCGCTGATGGCCGAACGCGACAGCTACGTCCAACAGACGCGCAACGAGTCTTCCCAGCAGTTTACCGAGCAGGGGCGCAAGCTGAACGAGGTGTCCGAGAGCCTGAACAAGGCCCGGCTGCGCCGTGACCTGGTCGAGATCCGCGCCAGCCGGGATTCCATCGTGCTGAGCTTGGCACCAGTCAGCGTCGGCTCGGTGATGGCGTCGGCCGAGCAGTTCATCATGCTGGTCGCGGTGGATGCCCCGTTGGAGGTCGAGGCGGTGGTGGACGGGCGCGACGCCGGCTTTGTGGCGGTGGGCGACGTGGTGACGTTGAAATTCGACACCTTCCCCTATTCGCTTTACGGCACCGCCGATGGCCGCGTGCAGGTGATGAGCCCGGATAGCTTCCGCAACCCCAATGAGGACCGCACCCGCCAGGCTGGACGGGCGCGCGCCGCCAACGCCGATTTCGGCAACACCTATTTCCGCGCCCGCATGTCGATCGACACGCTGAACCTGCACAACCTGCCGGCCGGCTTTCGCCTGAACCCCGGTATGCCGGTGACGGCGGACATCAAGATCGGCAAGCGTACGGTGCTCGCCTATCTGTTCTCCCGCGTCGTGCCGGTGGCAACCGAAGGGCTGCGCGAGCCATGAGGGCGCAGAAAGCAATGCAAGGCCAGGGCTCCGCCCTGGACCCGCCAGGGGCCGAGCCCCTGGACCTCATACATTTAAGGTCCAGGGGCTTGGCCCCTGGCGGGTCTGGGCAGAGCCCAGCCTTCCTGACTTCGTTGGGTCAGCCTTAGCGATGTCCGGATCGCTGCGCCGGCTGGCGGGGATGGTTTCCTCCACCGCCGCCAAGCTGAAGCGCGCCAAGGCGCTGATGGCCGAGGGCAAGCGCGCCGAAGGCTTCCGCCTGCTCGCCCCGATCGCCCAATCCGGCAATGCCGAGGCCGAGTTCCTGGTCGCTCGCTGCTACCTCGAGGGCACCGGCGTGCCGCCCAGCGCCGCCGAGGGCGCGCGCTGGCTGGAGCGGGCGGCGACCCAGGGTTTCCTGGAAGCCCAGTCAATGCTGGCGGCGCTTTACTT
>JANXSA010000639.1 GCA_025352915.1 Rhodospirillales bacterium
CCATCACCTCCAGCCACTGGGCCATCCGGCCGGGATTCACCTTGTATTGCCGCAGCTCATAGAACGCCATTCGCCGTCTCCCCTTGTTTGAGGCTCGCACTCTGCCGCCAACGCGCCGCCCCGGCAACGCCCCACCTTGCCCCCTGGCCTTGCCGGCGCGGCGCACGGCGCTACGATGCCCGGGCACCACCGAGGAAGCCGCCCGATGTTCACCACCCGCCCGGAAATCGCCGGCACGTTTGGCGTTGTCGCCACCACCCATTGGATCGCCTCGGCCGTCGCCATGGCGGTACTGGAACGCGGCGGCAACGCGTTTGACGCCGCCGTGGCCGCCGGCTTAACGCTGAACGTTGCCGAACCGCATCTGAACGGCCCCGGCGGCGACGCGCCGATCATCATCCATGACGCCAAGACCGGCCGGCAGCACGTCATCTGTGGCCAGGGCGTCTCGCCGGACGCCGCCACGCCGCAGAAATTCGTCGAACTCGGGCTCGACCTGGTTCCCGGCACCGGCCTGTTGCCCGCCGTCGTGCCTGGTGCGTTCGATGCCTGGATGCTGATGCTGCGCGACTGGGGCACGATGGAGTTTTCCGACGTCATCGCCTACGCCATTGGCTACGCCACCAATGGCATCCACCTGGTGCCGCGCATCCCTGCCGCGATCGAATCGATGCGGCCGATGTTCGAGCAGGAATGGAAGACCTCGGCGGAAGTGTGGCTGCCCGGCGGCAATGTTCCGGCCCCTGGTGCGCTGTTCCGCCGCCCGAAGCTGGCCGAAACCTGGCAGCGACTGGTCCGCGACGCCGCCGGCGCTACCCGTGAGGCGCGCATCGATAGCGTCCGCAACGCCTGGTACCGCGGCTGGGTCGCCGAGGCGATCGGCAAGTTTTACGCCACGGAGGAAATCCTCGACGCCTCGGGCCGGCGCCACAAAGGGCTGCTGACCGAAGGCGACATGGGCCGCTGGGCCGCCTCGGTGGAGGAACCCGCCGCGTACGACTATCACGGCCACACCGTGCTGAAAGTCGGGCCGTGGAGCCAGGGCCCCGCCTTGTTGCAGACGCTCGCCTTGCTGAAGGGTCTCGACATCGCCGCGATGGACCCGGACGGCGCCGATTTCGTCCATACCGTGGTCGAGGCCAGCAAACTCGCCTTCGCCGACCGCGAGGCCTATTACGGCGACCCGGAACATGTCGAAGTGCCGCTCGGCCATTTGCTCAGCGACGAATACAACGACGTACGCCGCCGCCTGATCGGTGCCACGGCATCGATGGATCTCCGGCCGGGCAGCGTGCCGGGGTTCACGCCCATGGTGGACCACAACGCCCAGCAGCGTATCGAGCTGCTGACCCGCGCGCCGGGTATCGGCGAGCCGACCGTCGCCCGCCTCGGCGCGATGGGCGGCGACACTTGCCATGTCGACGTCATCGACCGGTGGGGCAACATGGTCAGCGCCACGCCGTCGGGCGGCTGGCTGCAATCCTCGCCGGTGATCCCCGAACTCGGCTTCCCGCTGTCCACTCGTGGCCAGATGTTCTGGACCCAGCCGGGTCACCCGAATAGCGTCGCCCCGCGCAAGCGTCCGCGCACCACGCTGTCGCCGAGCATGGCGCTGCGCGACGGACGCGCCTGGATGAGCTTCGGCACCCCCGGCGGCGACCAGCAGGACCAGTGGCAGACGGTGATGTTCCTGCGCATGGTGCATCACAACCTCGGTATCCAGCAGGCGATCGACGCGCCGAACTTCCACACCGAGCATTTCCCCAGCAGCTTCTGGCCGCGCGTCGCCCGGCCGGGAAAGGTGGTGATCGAGGGCCGCTTCGATCCGGCGGTGCTGGCTGAGCTCAAGGCCCGTGGGCACGACGCAAGTATGGGCGACGCCTGGAGCGAAGGCCGCTTGTCCGCCGCCCGGCTGGAAGCCGATGGTCAAATGTACGCCGGCGCCAATCCGCGCGGGATGCAGGGCTACGCAATCGGGCGGTAGCCTAGAACCGCGTCGTCAGGTCCGTCAGCCAGGCCGGCGAGGCGCGCACCAGTGCGGCCTCGATCAGCTTGTCCCAGCCGGTGACGATCAGCAGCGCCACCAGCACGGCGGCGCCGCCGAACACGGTTTTGCCGCTTTGACCGGCCCCCAGCATCCGCCCGCGCCAGCGTTTCATCGCCTCGCGCGACAGCGAGCCGACGAGCAGCAACGGCAACGCGGCGCCCAGCCCGAAGGCGGCCATCACCAGCGTCACCGCGCCCAGGCTCTTGCCCTGCGCCGCCAAGACCGATGCCGCCCCCAAGGTCGGCCCGACGCAGGGCGACCAGATCGCGCCGAGCACCAGGCCGATCACCAACTGCCCGCCGAGCCCGCCCCCTTGGTCACCGGGGGCGAGCCGCGCCAGCAACCGGTTGCCGGCATTGCCGATCCCCGACGCCGCAATCGCAAACCGCGCCTGTAACTGCCCGCTCAGCAACACCACGCCGAGCCCGGCCAGCAGCACGGCGGAAGCGATGCGGAACACGTCGGCATCCAGCCCGATCGAGAAGCCGATCGTCGCCACAAACATGCCGACACCGACGAACGAGACCACCAGCCCCGCCGCCAGTGCCAGCATGCCGAAGCGATGGGCCGCCGCCGCACCGCCCAAGACGAGCGGCAATAGCGGCAGCACGCACGGCGACAGCGTCGACAGCACACCGGCCAGCAAGCCGAGCCCCAGGCTTCCCGCGCCGATTTCCATCGCTAGGCGACCGCCTTGCCCAGCAGCGCCTTCAGCGCGGCTTCATCGGTCACCCCCACCGAACGGTCGCGCTCGGCCGTGCCGCGGAAGACGATCAGCGTGCTTTGCATCCGCACGCCGAAGCGCTGGGTGATTTCCTTCTGGGTGTCGAAGTCGACCACGAACACCATCAATTCCTTCATGGCGGGATCGGCGCCCAGCTTGCTCAGGATCGGCTTCTGCTTGGCGCAGGTCGGGCACCAGTCCGCATGGACGGCCACCAGGATCGGCTTGCCCGCCGCCTGGGCCGCCGCAAAGGCCGCCGCGGCACCGCTAGCCGCCGTGGCGCTGGCGGCTTTGGGTCTGACCTCGGTGGCGCTGTCGCTGCTGCATAGCATCGAGCCGAGCGTGATGATCCTGGGTTGGAACGGGTTGATTGTCGCGCTGGCGCTGTTGGCCAATGCCATCGCGGCGACGCGCGTGGCACCCTGCGTTGGCGCCGCTTGACCTAGCGGCGGCGGCGCACGGCAGCGAGGCCCGCCACGGCCACCGCGAGCAGCGGCAGCGAGGCTGGCGCCGGAACCGGGTTCACGAAGGTTTCGACGCGAAAAATGTCGCCATGGGCTTTGGTCAATACATACAGGTTGCCGTCGCTGTCGGTGCCCAGCCTGGCGTCGGCGCGGGCGGCGCCGAGGGCGGCGAGCAGGGATTGGTTGATATCGTTCAGCACGGTGTCGAGGTATTCGAACCCGGCGGAGCCTGAGGGGTCATTGTCGGACAGCAGGCCATCGACATCGGCGGCGAACAGCCGGCCGCTGACGATATCGGACGCGATGAACTTGCCAGTCAGGGCCGGCACGGCGGTGCCCTGGTAAAGGAGTCCGGCGCCGATCGCGCGGCCCTCGCCATGGTCGTATTGGGCAATCGGATACAGCAGCCCGGGATCGGGACCGGGGTCGAGCTGGAACACGTCGCTGGAATAGCCCGACCCGGTGGCGGGGTCGCGGAAGGTGGCGAAGCCGCCCTCGCGGGTTGACCAGCCGTAATTGCCGCCGGCGACCCCGGTGTTGACCTCCTCGACATTGGCCTCGCCGATATCGTTGATGAACATCGTGCCGGCGCCGCCGCGCATCCAGGACAGGTATTGCGGGTTGCGCAAGCCATACGCCCAGATTGTCTGTTCCTTGGCCGCCTGGCCGGCGAAAGGGTTGTCGGCCGGCACGGTAAAGCTGTTGCCAGCGCTCGGTGCCGGGTCAATGCGCAGCACCTTGCCGTAGGGATTGGCGGTATTCTGCCCGTTGGTCAGATAGCTGCCGTTGTCGCCGGCATCGCCCATCGAGACATAGAGTTTTCCGTAGTCGGGATTGGCGATCGAGGTGGCATTCGGGTTGAACGCCACCATGCCGATGGCGTGGCCTTCGCTGGGCTGGGCGACGCGCAGCACTTCGCGCGAGGTGCCGCTGAAGGTTGGCGCCGCCGGATTGCTGGCGGTCCATTCGGTGACTACCACCTGGTTCACCGTGCCGCCGGAACTGGCCAGGGGCGCGATACCCGAGCCGGTGGCGGCATAGGAGCCGGTGTAGAACTTGCCGCTGCTGGCGAAATCCGGCGCGAAAGCCAGGCCCATCAGCCCGCCGATGAAGCCTGGTGCGGCGGTGTTCAGATCGAGATACGGCGCGCCCAACGCGCCGCCGCCGGAGGTGGTCAGGAACACCCGCCCGCCGGTCTCGTTGATCGCCAGCCGGCCACTGCCGTCGCCCACCGACTGGATCAGCTGCGGCGCGCCGTTCGGCACAGTGGTGAAGGGGGTGAGCCGGACGGTGATGCCGGATGCGGTGATCGGGGCCATCGGGTCGGCCACCGGGGTGAGCGGCATTTGCGGCCCGGCTTGCGCTGCTCCGGACAGGAGCAACACGTTCAAACACGTCAAAACCGGCCAGCCAATGCGTCGCATGATCCCGCCCCCCGTCTTGCCGTTACCTTAGCACCGCTGCTTCCGACCGCGACAAGCGCCCCCTGTGCAAGCCGCCCCGCTTCGACCACCCTTGGTCCAGTAGCCGAGGAGCCACCCCATGGTCAATGCCACCGCCATCGATGCCGCCCTGCGCCGCGCTACCGAGACCGGCACGGTTGCCGGGGCCGTGGCCATGGCCACCACCGGCAGCGACCTGCTGTATCAGGGCTGCTTCGGCGTGGCCGACCTCGCCAGCCGGCGGACGCTGCGGACCGACGACATCTTCCGCATCGCCTCGATGACCAAGGCGATTACCTCGGTGGCGGCGATGCAACTGGTTGAGCAGGGCAAGCTCAGCCTGGATGGCCCGATCGGCGCGGTGCTGCCGCATCTCGCGGCGCCAATGGTGCTGGACGGCTTCCGCGGCGACATGCCGGTGCTGCGCCCGGCGGCGCGGCCGATCACGCTGCGCCATCTGCTCACCCATACCGCCGGCTTTGGCTATGACACCTGGAACGTCGAGCTCAAGCGCGCCACCATCGCGCTCGGCCTGCCGGGCCGGCCGGGGAATGTCGATGAACTCGCGCGGTTTCCGCTGCTGTTCGATCCCGGCGCGCGCTGGAACTACAGCATCGCCACGGACATCGTTGGCCACGCTGTCGAGGCGGCGAGCGGCATGGCGATCGACGACTACCTGGCCGCCCGCGTCACTGGTCCGCTCGGCATGACCGATACTGGCTTCACCCTGTCCGACGCCCAGCGCCCGCGGCTGGTGGCGGTGCACCAGCGCCAGCCGGATGGCAGCCTCGGCGCGGGAGAGCGCGCGGCCGGCAATGGCCCGGCCTTCCTGGCCGGCGGTGGCGGATTGTGCAGCACGGGGGGCGACTACACGCGCTTCCTGCGCATGTTGCTGCGCGGCGGCACGTTGGACGGCGCACGCATCCTGGCGGCCGAGACGGTGGCCGAGATGGGCCGCAACCAGATCGGCGAGCTCGACGTTTTGCCGATGCGCAGCGCGGTGCCGGCGAGTTCGTGCGACTGCCATTTGTTTCCCGGCATGGCGACAAAATGGGGCTTGGGCTTTCTGATCAACACGATTCCTTATAGCGGCGGACGCGCGGCGGGCAGTCTGGCGTGGGCGGGAATTTGGAACACGTTTTATTGGATCGATCCCCAGCGCAAAATCTGCGCCGCGATCATGATGCAGTTTCTGCCCTTCGTCGACAAAGAAGCGGTGGGTTTGCTGGGCGATTTCGAGCGGGCAGTGTACGCGGCCGCATGAACCTTCGTAACTGGTTTGACTTGACCTTCACCCACCGGGCGGAGCAAGAGGGGCTGGAGTGGGCCGGGTCCGTTTACACGTTCGGTGAAATAGACGCGCGCAGCAATCGGATGGCGCGGGC
>JANXSA010000664.1 GCA_025352915.1 Rhodospirillales bacterium
CGGCACGAGGTACAGGCCGCGCCCGCCCGAAGGGTTGGCGACGGTGAATTCCAGACCGCCGCGCTCGGCCGGGCGGGCCCGCGCACCGTTCAGATGCGGCGTGGTGAACGGCACGCTCGCGCCACGTTGCAGGAACGTGCCGGGATGATACCCCTGCACGGGCTTCGGCAACGAGAAGCTCGCTCCAAGCTGCGCGGACATACGGTTTCCCAGACTGACCGATGGCCCGCCGCGCGGTATGACGGTGGCAGCGCCGCCAGTGAATGGCAGCGCCACCAGTGTCAGTACAGCCGCCCCGGGAATTCGGCGTTAAGTTGGCGGTCCCGCCACCACCCGGTTCGGTTGAATTCCCAAACGAATATCCTGCGGGACATGCCCGGTTTTCACAGCTTCGGATGAACAAAGTGTTGCATTGGCCGCTTCATGCCGGCGGATTCGACGCCGCTGGCGCAACGGATGAGATATCGTCGAACGCGGGACGCCCGGTCAGAAAGCGCCAATGGTGCCACAACAGCCGCGCCGCCAGCCCGCGCCAGGGCCGCCACCCTTCCGCCAACGCGCGCAAGGCCACCGGTCCCGGCCGCGCCGGCAAGCCCTTGAGCGCCGCCGCGGCACCGGCCAGGGCCAGGTCGCCGGCCGGGAACACGTCGTCACGTTGCAGGGCGAACAACAGATAGACCTCGGCCGACCAGCGCCCCATGCCGCGCACCGCCGCAATGGCGGCAATCGCCGCCTCGTCATCCATCGCGGCGATGGCGGTTTCCTCCAACCGCCCATCCGAGAAGGCGGCGGCCAGCGCGCGCGCATGGGCCACCTTGGGCCGCGACAGCCCGGCGCCGCGCAGCGCCTCGTCATCCAGCGCCAGCAAACCGTCCGGTGCCACCGCCCCAGGCACCGCGCGCAAGCGGCCCCAGATCGCGGCGGCGGCCTGGTTGCTGATCTGTTGGCCAACGATGGCCTGCAACAGCCCCTCGAAGCCGGCCGGGCGGCTGCGCCACGGCAACGGGCCGGCGGCGGCCTCGATGCCCGCCAGGTCCGGATCGGCTGCCACAAGCCGGCCGAGGGCCGCGCGGGCGTGCGGCGGCGGATGGGGAAAGTTCACGGGACCTCGCATATCTGGCCGCGCTGGCAGCGCGTTGGCCTCCTTGTTATTGCAAACTTATTATTGCGAACTGCAACAAGTGATCCAGACGCTTTGCCCAAATCGATCCACCCAGCGTATCCTGGATCATATGGAAGCCGCCACCGTCACCGTCAGCCCGCACATCCTGGTCATCGACGACGACCGCGAAATCCGCGAACTCCTGGCGCGCTACCTGGAGCGCCAGCAGTTCCGCGTCACCGCCGTGCGCGATGCCCGCGAGGCGCGGCGGGTCTGGCCGACGATGAGTTTTCAGCTGGTGGTGCTCGACCTGATGCTGCCGGGCGAGGGCGGGCTGGACTTCGCGCGCTGGCTGCGCTCGGAATCCGACATACCGCTGGTCATGCTGACGGCGCTGGGCGACGAGAATGACCGCATCATCGGCCTGGAACTCGGCGCCGACGACTACATCGCCAAGCCATTCAACCCGCGCGAATTACTGGCGCGGATGCGCGCGGTGCTGCGCCGGGGCAGCGAATCCGGCGAGGCGCGCGAATCCGGCAGCAAGATGCTGTCCTTCGCCGGCTGGACCCTGGACGCGGCGCGGCGCCGGCTGTTGAACCCGGATGGCATCGAGGTGCCGCTGACCGGCGGCGAGTACGACCTGCTGGTGGCGCTGCTGGACCGCGCCAACAAGGTGGTAACCCGGGAGATGCTGCTGGACCTGCTGCGCGGCCGCCAGGCGGGGCCGTTCGACCGGGCGATCGATGTCGCCATCAGCCGGTTGCGCCGCAAGCTGGAAGACGACGGCCGCCATGCCCAGATCATCAAGACGGTCCGTGGCGGCGGCTATGTCCTCGCCGCCGACGTTGCCCGCGGCTGAGCATCTGGCCGCCGCCCCTGCACAGGCCGGGGCGGCGGCCTTGGCTGCGATAACCTGCATGGCTACCATCGTATGAAGTATTGGCCCGCCAGCTTGGCCGCGCGCACCGCCGTGCTGCTGCTGGGCGGGCTGCTGGTCACCCAGGTGGGCGGCCTGAGCCTTTACTCCCTCGACCGCGCCGAGATGCTGAACTCGGCCCAGGAAAGCGAGCTGTCCCGGCAGATCGTCACGATCTATCGCAGCCAGGTGCTGGCGCGCCCGGAACACCGCGCCAACCTGATCGACCAGTCGCGCTTCAATGTCGCGATGACCGTCCGGCTGACCGGCGATCAACCGGCGGTCGCCTTGCCGATGGCGCCCGCGGCGCTGCAACGGCGGCTGCGATCGGACATGCAGATGACGCCGCTGCCGCCATCGCTGCGCCCTCGGACAATCCTGGTGCATAGCGACGCGCGACAAGAGCGGATCGTCGTCGTGCTGCAACTACCCGAGGGCCAGTGGCTGCAAGCCGACATGACGCTATTGCCGATCTGGCCGTGGCACTCCAGCGCGTTCCTGCCGACATTTGCCGTGATGTCGTTGGTGGCGACGTTGCTGACGCTCTGGGCGGTCCAGCGGCTGATCCGGCCGGTGGGAACGCTGGCGGCGGCGGCCGAGGCGCTCGGGCGCGACGTCAACGCGCCGCCGCTGCCGGAAAGCGGGCCGGCCGAACTGGCGCTGGCGGCGGCGGCGTTCAACACCATGGCCGCGCGCATCCGCCGCTTCGTCGATGACCGCACCTTCTTGCTGACCGCCATCGGCCATGACCTGCGCACCCCGATCACCCGGCTGCGGCTGCGCGCCGAGGATGTGGAGGACGACGAACAGCGCCGCCGGATGATCGGCGATTTGGACGAGCTGGAGGCCACGATCTCGGCAACCCTGGCCTTCGGACGCGATGCAACCCTGGCCGAGCCGGCAACGAAGCTGGATTTCGCCGCCCTGGTGACCACGGTGCTGCACGAGGCCGGCGATGCCCGTCCGCTGCTCGACCCCGCGGCAATCGCGTTCGACGGTCCGTCGCAGCTTGCCGTGATCGCCCGTCCGGTGGCGATGAAGCGGGCGCTGACCAACCTGGTCGCCAATGCGTTGAACTACGGCGGCAGCGCGCATGCGACATTGCAGCCGCCGGCCGGCGGGATGGTGACGCTGCATATCGACGATGCCGGCCCCGGCATTGGCCCCGAGGACCTGGAGCGCGTCTTCCTGCCGTTCCTTCGCCTCGAAGCCAGCCGCAACCGCGAAACCGGCGGAGTCGGGCTCGGCCTGCCGATCGCGCGTAACATCCTGCGGGCCCATGGCGGCGACGTCGTGCTGGTCCGCCGTCCGGGCGGCGGGTTGCGGGCAAGCGTCACCCTGCCCGCCTAGCCTATGACCGGCATGGTGGCGTGCCAAAAAAAGCCCCGCGGTTTGCACCGCGGGGCAAGTGTACAGGGAGGCTTCACGTCTGGGAGACGCAGGAGCCAGAAGGCCCCCTTCCCCGCCGCAATGGGCGGGAAACCTCAACGAAGGGTCCAAATGCCCCGCCCGGGGGGCTATCGTCACGCTGCAAAAGCTGGGCAGCAAGGCTGGCGTCACGCTCCGGACCCGTCCGAAACCAACGCCTGGAAGTTATGGTGCGCTGCGGCGACCGACCATGCCCAAAAGCCCAATACGGCCATGCCATCCGTGCAGATCACGCGGCGTATTCGTTGATTCAACAGTATTTTACGGCAATGCGATGCCGGCATTGATAAAATCCCGTGACGATTTCGCCACGCGGACGTGCAAATGGCGGCGCGTCAACCGCGCCGCCATTTGCAGCATCACAGCCATGTGATCGCGCCAGCCTTACCGCTGGGCAAGCTGGGCCAGCAGGAAATCGCGGAACACCGCCACCCGCTTGGAATTACGCAACTCCTCGGGATAGACGAAATATACGTCGATCTTCGGCGCCTTCACGTCACCGAGCACCCGCACCAGCCCGTCATTGCCGGCGTGCATGTAGTCCGGGATCGCGGTGATGCCGAGGCCAGCCCGGCAGGTCGCGTACATGGCACGCAGCGAATTCACCTCCAGCACCGCCTTGCGCGGGCTGCCGGCGCGGCGCCCGGCTTCGGCCAGCCAGTTGATGTCCTGCACCGGCGGATGATGGTCGCCGAACAGGATCAGCTTGTGGCTGTCCAGCTCTTCGGCCGTCTTCGGCGTGCCGTGCTGCTTGAGGTATTCCGGCGAGGCGCAAACATGCCATTCCAGTGCGGTCAGATGACGCTGCACCAAATCCGGCTGCTTGGGCGCGTGCATGCGGATCGCCACATCGGCCTCGCGCATCGCCAGGTCCAGGTCGGTGTCATCCAGCAAAAGCTGCATGCTCACATCCGGATACTGCTCCAGGAAGGTATGCAGCCGCGGCGCCAGCCAGGACGAGCCGAAGCCCACTGTCGTGGTCACCTTCAGCCGGCCGGCCGGCCGCTCCTTGCTCTCGGTCAGCAGCGCCTCGGTCATCGCCAGCTTGGCGAAGACCTCGCGCACTGTCCGGTTCAGGCTCTCGCCCTGCTCGGTCAGGATCAACCCGCGCGCATGGCGATGGAACAGCGGCACCTGAAGTGCCTCCTCCAATGCCGAAATCTGGCGGGAGACCGCCGACTGGCTCAGGTTCAGCGTGTCGCCGGCATGCGTGAAGCTGCCCGCCTCTGCGACAGCGTGGAACACACGCAGTTTGTCCCAGTCCATGGTGCAGCCATTCCCCTGTCGCCCCACCCCACCCTATGCGATGCGGTTCGACGCCCATTGTTATTCCTCGCCCCCAAGGAGCCAGGATAGCCCTTAGCCCCTCGCGGCCCGCCGTGATCGACGCCTATTTCGCGGCGACACTCAACGCGTGCGAATCGGCAGCATGTTCAGCAAGCCATTTTTCGACTTCCAGGGCCGCCATGCAACCAGTTCCTGCGGCTGTGACCGCCTGACGCCACACTTTGTCCTGCACATCGCCCGCCGCGAACACCCCGGGCACGGATGTACGGGTCGATCCCGGCGGCGTCAGCACGTAGCCCTCGCCATCCAAGGCGACCTGGCCCTGGAACATCGAAGTGGTCGGAGTATGCCCGATGGCGATGAAAACCCCATCAATTTCCAGCAGCCGCTCCGCAGATGTCGTGATATCGCGCAAACGCAGCCCATTCACCGTGACCGGCGCGGCGGCGGCGGTGATCTCCTCGACCACGGCGTTCCACACCACCTTGATGCGCGGATGGGCAAACAACCGGGCCTGCAAGATCTTTTCGGCCCGCAAGCTGTCGCGCCGGTGGATCAGCGTCACCTCGCTCGCCAGATTGGCCAGATACAGCGCTTCCTCCACGGCGGTATTGCCGCCGCCGATCACCGCCACCCGCTTGCCGCGAAAAAAGAACCCATCGCAGGTGGCACAGGCAGACACGCCAAACCCCTGCAACCGCTGTTCGGACTCCAACCCGAGCCAGCGCGCCTGCGCCCCGGTGGCGATAATAATGGAATCAGCGATGTAGATGTCGCCCGAGTCGGCTTCGCAGCGGAACGGCTGGGCTGAAAAATCCACCTTGGTGATGATGTCGTAGGCGATGCGGGTGCCGACATGCTCGGCCTGTTTCTGCATCTGCTCCATCAGCCACGGCCCCTGGATCGCCGCGGCGAAACCGGGATAATTCTCCACATCGGTGGTGATCGTCAGTTGCCCGCCCGGCTGCAACCCGGCCACCAGCATCGGTTCCAGGCTGGCGCGCGCGGCATAGATCGCCGCGGTGTAGCCGGCGGGTCCCGCGCCAATGATCAGCACACGGGTTCGGTGGGTCGTAACAGCCATGCCAACATCTTCCGATCGGTAATTCCGTCAGAATAGGGGCCGCAAGGGGCAGGCTTCAAGCAAGCAAGCCTCCGGCGGCAGGGCAATCGGGTGAAAGATCGCGTGACAAACTGCTGAATTGCTGAATCTGTGCGTGTCCTCTGACCGGCTGCGTGGAGGACGACGATGGACGACCTGGCAACAGACTGTGGTGCATTTTTCGAGGCGACTGTCTTTCTCAGTCATTTCAATGAGTTGCCTGATCCCCGTCAAGCGGTGAAGGTCGTCTATCCGCTCGACGAGGTGCTACTGTTGTCGCTGCTGGCGGTGCTGGCCGGGGCTGAAGCGTTTACCGATATAGCCCGGTTTGGCGACAAGAAGCTGGAGTTGTTGCGCCGGTTCCGCCCGTTCCTCGATGGCACGCCGCCGCATGATCGCATCGGCGATATCTTCGCCGCTCTGGATTGCGAACATTTCCAACGCTGTTTCGTCGGATGGGTCGCCGCATTGACCGGGATGCCGGCCGGGGTCATCGCCATCGATGGCAAGACGCTGCGCCGATCCGGCCACAAGAAGGCCGGCCGTGCACCGATCCACATGGTCTCGGCCTTCGCGGCGCGCCAGCGCCTGGTGCTCGGGCAGGTCAAGGTGGCCGAAAAATCCAATGAGATCGTAGCGATCCCCAAGCTTCTCAATATGTTAGCAATCGAAGGGGCGATCGTGACAATCGATGCCATGGGGTGCCAGCGCGACATCGCCCAAAAGATCCTCGACAAGAAGGCCGACTACGTCCTGGCGCTGAAGGGCAACCAGGGTTCGCTGCGCGAGGACGTCGAAATGTTTGCCACCGAGCAGAAGGCCCGAGACTTCGCCGACACTGAGATCAGCCGCGATACCACGATCGGTGGCGATCACGGACGCATCGAAACCCGAACCACCACCGTCATCCACGACGTCAAATGGCTACAGCAGCGTCATGACTGGCCCGGCTTGAAGGCCGTCGTCATGGTCGAAAGTCGCCGCGAGATTAACGGAAAAGCCGAGCAGGAAACACGGTTCTATCTCACCTCATTGGTTATGGTGGCGGCCCTCCTCGGGCCGGTTGTGCGCAGCCATTGGGCGATCGAAAACAGCCTGCATTGGGTCATGGACATGATTTTCCGCGACGACGAGTGCCGGGTCCGAACCGATCACGCTCCCGCAAATTTCACCACCATCAAGCACATGGCTCATAACCTGCTACGAACCGCTGCCAGCAAGGACTCGCTGCGCCTCAGGCGGAAGATTGCCGCATGGGATGACGACTTCCTGGCAAGCTTGGTAGCCGCGTGAATGTTTCACCCGATTCCCCTGGCAAGGTGGGGCGTTGCCGGGGCGGCGCGTTGGCGGCAGAGTGCGAGCCTCAAACAAGGGGAGACGGCGAATGGCGTTCTATGAGCTGCGGCAATACAAGGTGAATCCCGGCCGGATGGCCCAGTGGCTGGAGGTGATGG
>JANXSA010000668.1 GCA_025352915.1 Rhodospirillales bacterium
TGAAGAAATTTTGCTTGCATGAGACACTTCAGTGTCTACCAGGAGTTCTTGGAAAGAGCGGATGCGATAACAAAGGATGTGGTGCGTTATGCTCCTGCGCCAAACGCCGATCCGACGGGATTTAGGGCGAATCTGGCTGGATTACTATGTACCGCTTATGTTGCGGCTTTCGAATGCAGCACGAAAGAAATACTAATTTCTTTCGCAAGAAGGACGCACGCTGTGCTCGGAAATTTTGTGGGCCACAATATGGATAGGATAAATGGGAGAATTAAAATAGAAAATCTAGCCAAAGATTATATAAGACCGTTCGGTCAGAGGTATGAAGACAAATTTAAACAGCTCATTAAACAGGAAGAGGAGTCCATACTGAAAATAGAAAGAATGAGTGTCCGTAGTTCGTACGATAATATTATTTCTTGGAGGAATGATTTCGCGCACAGCGGAAACCTGCTCGCTTCGCTGGAGGAAACCTCTCTTGCGTTTCCAATTGCAAAGCGTATCATTTTTCAAGTTGACGCGGCCATGAGCATTTAGATTCTGTCGCTTTGCTGATGCTGCGCTTCATGGTTGCCCAATGACAGAGGGCGCGAATTCCGATCAGTGGCCCAGCATCCGAGTTTGGAGGCTTGTGGAAGTTGTAGGCTTCCAAAGCCGACGCCTTTGGTGGGTCCAGGACGGAGTCCTGGCCTTGCTTTGCTTGGGTTGGTTGGGATCGGGAGGGGCGGGCTAAGCGTAGGCCCTTCGCTTCGCTCAGGGTGACGGTCTGGGGGGCGTTGACACTTCGCCCGTGGGGCTGTTCCAAGGTGAACTGCACCCTACGAAGGGGCTCGGAGGCTGTTTCGGGCCGTGGATGAAGTTTCTTTGGTTCTTTCTTTTCAAAGAAAGAACGTGCTTGCTTTGATTGGGGTTGGGCCAGAAGAGCCCCCCTCCGGCTCCCCCCGACCGCGGGGGGAGAGAAGTATAAGAGCGGTATAGTGGGGCGCTACATCGTGGCGCCGATGACCCAGGGGGCGAATTCGGCGGCGCCGAAGTCGAAGGTTTCGCTTTTGGTTTGGGTACCGGAGGCGGTTTGGAGGAAGAGGTTGAAGATTTTCTGGCCGCATTCTTCGATGGATTCGGTGCCGTCGAGGATGGTTCCGCAGTTGATGTCCATGTCTTCTTCCATGTGCTGGAACATGGGCGTGTTGGTGGCGAGTTTGAGGGAGGGGGCGGGTTTGCAGCCGAAGACGCTGCCGCGCCCGGTGGTGAAGGCGACGAGGTTGGCGCCGCCGGCGACCTGGCCGGTGGCGGCGACGGGGTCGTAGCCTGGGGTGTCCATGAAGATGAAGCCTTTGCGGGTGGGGGCTTCGGCGTAGGCGACGACTTCGACCAGGTTGGTGCTGCCGGCTTTGGCCATGGCGCCGAGGGATTTTTCGAGGATTGTGGTGAGGCCGCCGGCTTTGTTGCCGGGGGAGGGGTTGGCGTCCATTTCAGCGCCGTTTCGGGCGGTGTATTCTTCCCACCAGCGCATGAGGGCTACGAGTTTTTCGCCGGTTTCGCGGTCTGGGGCGCGGCGGGTGAGGAGGTGTTCGGCGCCGTAGGTTTCGGGGGTTTCGGCGAGGATGACGCTGCCGCCGTGGCGGATGAGGATGTCGCTGGCGATGCCGAGGGCGGGGTTGGCGGAGACGCCGGAGTAGCCGTCGGAGCCGCCGCATTGCAGGGCGATGGTGAGTTCGCTGACGGGGACGGGTTCGCGGCGGATGTTGTTGGCTTCGGCGAGGACTTCGCGGACGAAGGCGATGGCGGCTTCGACGGTTTTGCGGGTGCCGCCCATTTCCTGGATGTCCATGGCGCGGAGGCGGCCGGCGAGTTTTTGTTCCTGGAGGAGGCCGGAGAGTTGGTTTACCTCGCAGCCGAGGCCGAGGACGATGACGGCGGCGAAGTTGGGGTGGCGGGCGTATCCGCCGAGGGTGCGGCGGAGGAGGGCTAAGGGTTCGCCGGCGGCCATGCCGCAGCCGGTTTTGTGGGTGAGGGCGACGACGCCGTCGACATTGGGGTAGTCGGCGAGGGGGTTGCGGCCGGAGATGGGGTCGCGGCGGAAGGCCATGGCGACGAGGTCGGCGACGTGGGCGGAGCAGTTCACGCTGGTGAGGATGCCGATGTAGTTGCGGGTGGCGACGCGGCCGTCGGCCCCGTTAAGGCCTGGGCGGCGGATGCCCATGAAGGTGGCGGGGGTGTTGGTGAAGTTGGTGGCGCGGGCGTCCACTCCGAAGGCGTAGTCGCGGGTGAAGTCGCCCATGCCGGTGTTGTGGGTGTGGACGTGTTGGCCGGGGGCGATGTTGGTGGTGGCGAAGCCGATTATTTGACCGTAGCGGCGGATGGGTTGGCCCTGGGGGATGGGGCGGACGGCGACCTTGTGGCCGGCGGGGATGCGTTGGGTGGCCAGGGTGTTGGGGGCGATTTCGGTGCCGGGGAGGAGGGTGGAGCGGGCGATGACCACGGAGTCCTGATCGTTCAGGCGGATGGTGATGGGCGGGGCCATTTGGGTGCTCCAAGGGAAGAGGAAGACTGGGGCCGGCGGTCCCAGACCCCATTACTTAAGAAACTGCGCGCCACACTATTGGCCTATTGGGTGCTGGCACGAAGATTCGGATGGCGCTTCGCTTATCCGACCTACGAGTCGTCGGTGTTCTTGGCGTCTGGCTTAGGTCATGAGGGTCCAGGGGGCTCGGCCCCCTGGAATCTCTTGGCTTAGGCTAGGCCTTTGCTGGCCTTGCGGGTCTCGGCGATGCAGGATTTGGCGTAGGTTGCCATCATGCCGCTGTCGTTCATCAGGGTGGTGAGGCGGAAGCCGCGGGCGATGCATTTGGCGGCGTCGGCGGCGCCGGAGGTGTGGATGCCGGCGTAGATGCCGCGGGATTGGCAGGCTTTGAGGAGTTTATCGTAGATCTTCAGGATTTCGGGTTCGTCGCGGTCGAGTTTGGGGGGGAGGCCGTAGGAGAGGCCGAGGTCGGAGGGGCCGACATAGATACCGGCGATGCCTTCGACGTCGAGGATGGCGTCGAGGTTTTTGATCGCGGTTTTGGTTTCGATCATCGGGATGCAGAGCGTTTCGGTGTTGGCGGTTTTTTGGTAGCTGGTGGCTTCGCCGTACATGCCGGCGCGGAAGGGGCCGTTGGAGCGGGCGCCGAGGTCTGGGTATTTGGCGTATTGGACGAAGGCTTCCGCTTCTTTCTTGGTGTTGATCATCGGGCAGATGACGCCCATGGCGCCGGCGTCCAGGACTTTGCCGATGATGCCTGGTTCGTTCCAGGGGACGCGGACCATGGGGGTGACGGGGTGGGCCTGCATGGCTTGGAAGCATTGGAGCATGGACATGAAGTCCTGGGCGCCGTGCTGCATGTCTACGGTGACGCTGTCGAAGCCGGACTGGGCCATGACTTCGGCGGAGAAGCCGGAGGGGATGGCGAGCCAGGCGTTCATGACGGCCTTGCCGGATGCCCAGATTTTCGCGACTTTGGTTGGCATTGTGGTGTTTCTCCCGTGGATTTGGTGGGGAAACGCTAGGCTGCGGGTGCCTGGGGGTCAAATCGGGATGGCGTTGTATGGCGGGCGGGTGATCGATGCGCATCACCATTTGTGGGATTTGGCGCTGGGGCGGCATCCTTGGATTACTGGGGGTGATCCGGCGATGGCGTCGTTGGGGAATTTGGATTTCCTGCGGTCGGATTATCTGGCGGCGGATTATTTGCGGGATGTGGGGGAGACGAATTTCGCTGGCAGCGTGCATGTGGAGGCGGCTTGGGATCGGGGGGATGATCCCGTGGCGGAGACGCGGTGGTTGATGTCGATTGATCGGTCGCGAGGGGTGGCTGCGCGGTTGGTGGGGTTTGTGGCGCTGGAAGCGGCGGATGTGGCGGAGCGGTTGGCGGCGCATCGGGCGGCGGGGCCGGTGGTGGGGGTGAGGGAGACGATCCGGTGGCATCCTGATCCGGCGCGGCGGTGGGCGGCGGCGGGGGTTTTGGACCGGGCGGATAAGCGGCGCGGGATTGCGGCGTTGGCGCGGGCGGGGATGCTGCTGGAGGTGCTGATGAACCCGTATCAGAGTGAGGATGTGGCGCGGTTGGCGCGGGATTTTCCGGGGTTGCAGATCGTGGTGAACCATTGCGCTTCGCCGATGGATCGGGATGCGGCGGGGCTGGTGCGGTGGCGGGACGGGCTGGCGCTGATGGCATCGTGTCCGAATGTGGCGATCAAGGTGTCGAATTTCGGGGCTTATGCGGCGGATCGGTCGGCGGAGGGGTTGCGGGGGGCGGTGATGATTTGTGTGGAGGCGTTCGGGGCTGGGCGGTCGATGTTTGGGACGGATTATCCGGTGGGGCGGCGGGCGTTGGGGTTTGGCGAGAACGTGGTGGGGTTTGCGGCGGCGATTGCGGATTTTTCGGCGGATGAGCAGCGGGCGTTGTTCCATGACAATGCGCGACGGATTTACCGGTTTGATGCGGTGGTGGGGTAGAGGGAGAAAATAGGCAAGCAAGCAAGCAAGCAAGCAGAAGATTCACCACAAAGACACAGAGACACGGAGGAGTAAGGCAAGGGAGGAGGAAGAAGTTCTGATACGACGGCGATGTCGTGCTGTCGTTGCGATTTTTCTTCTCCCTTCTATTCTTCTCCGTGTCTCTGTGTCTCTGTGGTAAATCTTCTGCTTGCTTGTCTTCAGTCGCCCTCAGCTGACCTGCTTGGCATGCCCTTTCCAGAACGGCTCGCGCAGGACGGTTTTGAGGACTTTGCCGGCGCCGGAGAGGGGCAATGACTCGGCGCGGATGTCGACGCTGCGCGGGATTTTGTAGCTGGCGATCAGGGTGCGGCAATGGGCGATCACGGCGTCAGGCGTGATTTCGCGGCCGGGGCGGGGGACGACGATGGCGTGGACGGCTTCGCCCCATTTTTCGTCGGGGATGCCGATGACGGCGACTTCGGCGACGCCGTCCAGGGTGGAGATGGCGCTTTCGACTTCGGCGGAATAGATGTTTTCGCCGCCGGAGATGATCATGTCCTTGAAGCGGTCGACGATATAGACGTAGCCGTCCTCGTCCATCGTGCCGCCGTCGCCGCTGTGGTACCAGCCGTCGCGCAGGGCGGCGGCGCTGGCGTCGGGCAGGTTCCAGTAGCCGAGCATGATGTTGGGGCCGCGGATCTGGACCTCGCCGACGGTGCCGCGGGGGAGTTCGACGTCGTTGGCGTCGGCGATGCGGATATCGACCAGCAGGGCCGGGAGGCCGCAGCTTTGGGCGCGGCGGCCGGTGGGTTCCGGCTGGTGGCGGTCCATGCTGGTGACGATGGGGGAGGCTTCGGTCATGCCGTAGACGTGCAGGAGCCGAACGCCGGGCATGGTCTGTTTGGCTTTTTGCAGCACCGCGTCGGGCATGGGCGAGGCGCCGTAGGGGATCAGGCGCAGGGAGGAGATGTCGTATTTACCGATGTCGGGATGGTTGGCGGTGGCGTTGGCCATGGTGGGGACGAGCAGGCAGTTGGTCACGCGGTGGCGCTGGATTTCGGTCAGCAGTTCGGTGGGGTCGAAGCGCGGGATGAAGACGTGGGTGCCGGCGACGATGGTGATGGCGAAGGTGGAGGCGGCGTCGGCCAAGTGGAACATCGGGCCGGAGTGGATGTAGACGGTGTCATAGCGGTAGTCCCAGGCTGGGATGACCATGGCGGCGTTGGCGACCAGGTTGCGGTGGGTCAGCATCACGCCCTTTGAGCGGCCGGTGGTGCCGCCGGTGTAGAAGATGCCGGCCACGTCGTTGTCACCGGCGTCACCGAAGCCGGGGGGGCGGTCGGCCAGGAGGGCTTCCCAGGGGATCATGCCGGCGGGGGTTGCGGCCTCGCCGATGTGGATGATGTGGGTGACGCTGTCGATCTGGCCGGTCAGCTGGGCGGGCAATCCGGCGAAATTGTCGTCGACGATCAGGGCGCGGGCGCCACTGTCCTGGAGCATGAAGGCGACTTCGGGCGGGGCGAGGCGGGTGTTCAGCGGGACCATGATCGCGCCGAGGCCGGGGATGGCATACATCGCCTCCCAGTAGCGGTCGCTGTTGAGCGCCATGATGGCAATGCGGTCGCCGCGGGCGAGGCCGATTCGGTGCAGGCCGCCGGCGATGCGGGCGATGCGCTCGGCGACCTGGGCCCAGGTGAAGCGGCGGTCGCGGAAGATGGTCGCGGTGCCGTGCGCGTTGGTGGTGACGGCGCGATTCAGGCCCTGGATCAATTGCATATGGACGGCTCCCCGGCTTTTCTTGGTGGTGCGAGGGTACATCACTCCGGGCGGGGGGGAAGAAGGAAGGTCTTCTTTTTTGGAAAAAAGAAGCAAAAAACTTTTATCCGTTTGCCCGCTTCGAGGGTGGAAAGAGCCCCCCTCCGGCTCCCCCCGGCCCAAGCGCGAGGGGAGAGAAGATTCTTATCGGACAAAGTTTTTTTGCTTCTTTTTGTTCACAAAAAGAAGATTCTTCCTTCGCTCACTCCTCAACGGGCGTCCAGCCATTGGCGGCGAAGCAGGCGCGGCGTTCCTGGTTGCGGGGGCGGAGGTGGTCGTCGGTGATGGTCATTTGGGGTGGTTCGTAGTAGCCGCCGAACCAGGTGCAGCGGCCGCGGTTGTCGCAGGAGCGGACGGGGGGCAGCCAGCGGCCGGGGAACATCATTTCCTCACGCAGGCGGGGCGGCCACAGGCTGTTGGCGTGGGCGTCGCATTGGGCCTGCATGGCGCGGAAATCGGCTTCGCTGGCGCCGGGCTTGGTCCAGCGGGTGGCGCAGCCGGTGAGCAGCAGGAGGGTGGCGAGGAGGAGGGCGCGGGTCATGCGGCCTCGGCGAAGACCATGCGGCGGCGGGCGGCGGGCATGGGGATGGCGGCGTACATGTCCTTGGCGGCCTCGGTGATGGTGACGCCGGCGAAGCGGGGGAGGTAGCGGCGGCCGGTGCGCTCCCAGAGGCGGGCGCCGCGTTGGAGCAGGCGGATGTTGCTGGGCGGCAGGAACAGGGCGGTGTCGCGGCGTTCGACGCGGAACAGGCTGGCGGCCATCAGGCGGCCGACCTGGCCGGGGGAATAGGGCGTGCCGTGGCCGAAGGGGGTGCTTTCGACATGCGCCCACATGCCGCTGCGGTTCGGGGTGACGACCAGCAGGCGGCCGTCATCCTTGAGCACGCGCCAGGCCTCGCGCAACAGGCGGCGGGCGTTCTCGGCGGATTCGAGGCCATGCACCAGCAGGACGCGGTCGAAGCAGAGGTCGGGGAACGGGAGCGCGTCTTCCTCGGCGGTGCAGGAGAGGTTGGCGCTGCCGACCGGCCAGCGGGCGGCGCCGATCTGGGCCGGGGTGAGGGCGATGCAGCGGGCGGCTTCCTCGCGCCAGAGGCGGAGATAGGGGGCGGTGTATCCGAGGCCGAGCACGGCCTGTCCGGGCAGGGACGGCCACATCAACGACAGGCGCTCGCGCAGCAGCATGGCGGCGAGGGCGCCGCGGCGGGTGGCGTAAAACTCGGAGGCTGCGTGGGCGTCGGAAACCATCTTCGCAGTATAGCAGCCCCGGTGCTATTATGCGCCGATGATCAAAGCAACGCTCATCCCCATCCTGCAAGACAACTATGCCTGGCTGCTGCGCGACGAGGAGAGCGGGTGCCGCGCCATCGTCGATCCGGCCGAGGTGGAACCCGTGGTGGCCGCCATCGATGCGGCGATCGCCAAGGAGGGTGGCACGATCGACATGATCCTGTTGACCCATCACCACGGCGACCACATCGCCGGGACCGAGGACATCCGGGCGCGGTATGGGATTCCGGTGGTCGGCGCGAAGGCTGACGCACATCGGCTGCCGAAGCTGGACCGGGAGGTCTGGGAGGGGTCGGAGGTCGATCTCGGCGCGTCCACGGCGCGGGTGTTCGAGACGCCCGGCCATACGCGGGGGCATATCAGCTATTATTTTTCGGATGGCGGGGTGTTGCTGAGCGGCGATACGCTGTTCAGCCTGGGATGCGGGCGGCTGCTGGAAGGCAATGCGGGGGAGATGTTCGCCAGCCTGATGAAGTTCGCGGCCCTGCCAGGGGAGACGCTGGTGTGCTGCGGGCATGAGTATACCGAGAGCAATGCGCGGTTTGCGCGGCATGCCGATCCCGAGAACCTGGACCTGATGGCCTATGCCGAGCGGGTGACGGAGCTGCGGGCCATGGGGCTGCCGACTTTACCGAGCCGGTTGTCGGATGAGCTGGAATGCAATCCGTTCTTGCGGGCCGGGGATGTGGCGACGCTGGCGGATTTGCGCGGGCGGAAGGACACGTTTTAGGCAAGGGTTCTTTTTTGAAAAAAAGAACCAAAAAACTTTTGTCCATTTAGACGGGTGCCAGTCGTGAGCACCCGGCCCAAACGGATGAAGTCTTTTTGCTTCTTTTTCTTCAGAAAAAGAAGACTTTGCCTTAAGCTGCCTTCACTTCCGTGATGAACTGCCCGACCTCATCGCGCAGCAGGCGAGCCTGTTCGGACAGGTTGCCCGAGGCGGCGAGGACATGGCTGGCGGCTTCGCCGGTTTGCCGGCTGGCGTCATTGACGCTGGCGATGCTGGTGTTGACCTGTTCGGTGCCGGTGGCGGCGTGGTGGACGTTGCGGGCGATTTCCTGGGTGGCGGCACCTTGCTGCTCGACCGCGGCGGCGATGCCGGCGGCGATGGTGTTGACCTCGCCGATGGTGGTGGTGATGCCGCTGATGGCGCGCACGGCTTCCTGGGTGGCGGCCTGGATGCTGGCCACCTGGCGGCTGATATCCTCGGTGGCGCGGGCGGTCTGGCCAGCGAGGCTTTTGACCTCGGAGGCGACGACGGCGAAGCCTTTGCCAGCGTCGCCGGCGCGGGCGGCCTCGATGGTGGCGTTCAGCGCGAGAAGGTTGGTCTGGCCGGCGATGCTGCTGATCAGGCCGACGACATCGCCGATCTTTTGCGCGCCTTCGGCCAGGGCGCGGACCACTTCGTCGGTGCGGCGGGCGTCGCCGGCGGCCTGACCGGCCATTTCGGCGGAGCGGCCGACCTGGCGGGCGATTTCCTGGATCGAGGCGGAGAGTTGTTCGGCGGCGGCGGCGACGGTGGCGACGTTGCTGCCGGCATCCTGTGCGGCGTGTGCCATCGCGGCGGTTGCGGTGTTGGTGGTTTCGGTCAGTTCCGCCATGGCGGTGGCGGTCGCCTGCAACTGGCCGGCGGCGGCCGAGACGGTGGCGACGCTGGCGCCAGCGCGGGCCTCGAAGCCCTGGACCAGCGTTTCCAGCCGGATGCCGCGCTGAGCCTTGGCGGCGCGTTCGGCCTCCTGTTCGGCGGCGTCGGCGCGGGCGCGCAGGATGCTGTCGCGGAAGACGGTCAAGGCATCGACCATGCGGGCGATTTCGTCGCGCTGGCGGCTGCGCGGGATTTCCGTTTGCAGGTCGCCTTGGGCAAGGCGGGTCATCATCCGTTCGAGGCCGACGATGCGGCGCACCAGGCTGCGGCCGACATAGAGCCACATCACCAGGGCGGCGCCGAGGACGCTGGCGGCGCCGATGACGGTCATCACGGTGCGGCCCCAGACGACGGCCTCGGCGGTGGCGGCGCCGGCCTTGATGGTTTCCTGGCCGACGGCGGCGACATGGGCGGAAAGCAGGCCGATCAGCGTGGAGGCGCTGTCGGTGCCGCTGGTGGAAAGGGCGCCGGCGCGGGCGATCGCCTTGAGCTCGCGGTCACGCAGGAGGAACAGGTGGTTGTTGACCGAGCCGGCGGCCAGGAATTCCTGGACCGCGCGCTGTAGCCCGTCGGTGGGTGCCAGGGCGAGCACCACGTCGAGACGGGAGTCGATCTGTTCGGCCAGGCGGGCGAACTCGGCCTGGAGCAGGTCGAGCGCGTTGGCGCCGGGCGCGGTGGCGCTGCGGCCGAGCACGGCGGCGGCGAGGTTGATCTGGCCGCCGACGTCATCGAGCGCCTGGAGCAACGGCACTTCGAGCGAGAGCAGGCTCAGCAGCGTCTTGGTGGCGGTGGCGGGATCGGCACCGACCGACATCGAAATCATCGCGATATCGGATTGCAGCCGCGCCATCACCGGGGTCAGCAGGTCCAATACCTTGGCATGGATCGCCGCCGCGGCATCGGCGGCGGACAGGCGGGTGGCGGTGGCGTCGATCCGGGCGACCACGGCGGTGTCGAGATCGCGGATCTTGGCGTTCAGATCGGTCACCCCGGCGGTGACTTGCTGGAGGGCGGCCTGGTCGCTGTCCATGCGCTCGACATGGCGGAGAGCGGTGGCGACCGCGGTGGCGAGCGGTACGAGCGCCTCGGCGCGCAGGCGGCGCTGCTGGTGGGTGGCGGCGGAAAGCAGCTGGGCGCTGGCATTGGACAGGCGGCTGGCGGCGTCGGCGAGGTCGAAATTGCCAATCAGCGATGGCAGCTCGCGCCTTGTTGTGGTGTCCACTCGCGCGCCGATCTGGCTCAGCGTGGTGATCGCCGCGCCGCTGGCGAGCACGGTGGAGGCGGCGATCGCGCCGATGGCCAGGAACAGGCGGGTGCGCACGCCGAGGGACTGGAAATTCATGGCGATGTCATGGTGGTTGCTCGGATGGCGCTCAATTCGCGGCCATCTGGAATTGCTGGCCCAGGGCGCGGGCACGCGCGTAAAGCTTCTCGCCGTCGATGCCCTGCTTGGCCATCGCGGCCTTCCAGTCGTTGATCGCCGGTGTGATCAGGCGCTCGATCTCGCCGCGCTGGGCCGGCGTCAGGCTGACGATGGTATAGCGCGGGTCGGCGATCAGGCGCTTCTTGGTGGCGGCCTCGTTGATGTGGCGGAGCTGGGCGCTGTCGGCCGCGAGCTGGGCGGCGTGCGCGTCGATCGCCGCCTGGGCCGCGCGGGGCAGGCGGTCGAAGGCGGCGCGGTTCATCACCACCATCAGCGCGGGGGCGGCGAAATTGGCGTCGACCAGGACGCTGACCTGGTCGGCGAGCAGCATGCCCTCCACGCCTTTGGTGGTGGTCAGCGAATCCCAGCCATAGGTGATGGCATCGACGGTGCCGGCGGCGAGGGTTTCGCCGATCAGGTTCAGCGGCACGCCGAGCGGGATCATGCCCATGCGCGCCAAGGCGAGGCCGACCGTGGTGCTGGGTGTGCGCACGCGCATGCCGCGCAGGTCGCGCAGCTGGGCCACCGGCTTGCCCGCGGTGAAGATGCCGTAGGGCGGCAGCACGTAAAGGGCGAGGACCTTGACGGCGGCGTAGTCGCGGTCGAGCAGGCCCTCGTTATACAGCGCGGTCATCACCTTGGTGCCGGTGATGGCGTTGTCGTACATCAGCGGCAGTTCCATCACCGAGGATTGCGGGAAGCGGCCGGGGTGATAGCCCTGCACCGTGCCGGCGATCTCGATCTCGCCGCGTTCGACCATCGGGAACAGGTCGACGGGCTTGCCGTAGCCGCCGAGTGGCTTGAGCGCCACGTCGACCGCGCCGTCGCTCGCGGCCTCGATGGCGCGGGCGAAGGGGGCCAGGATCTGGTCGAAAGCGGCGGTGCCGCTGGCGTTGATGCTGGCGAAACGCAGC
>JANXSA010000675.1 GCA_025352915.1 Rhodospirillales bacterium
GAAGCTGATGAACGCCACCCAGCCGAGGGCGCCGGAATGGACGTGGCCGACCACCCAGTCGGTGTAATGGGCCAGGCCGTTCACCGCCTTGATCGACATCATCGGCCCCTCGAAGGTCGACATGCCGTAGAAGCCGACGGCGGTGACCGAGAAGCGCAGCCCGGGATCGGTGCGCAGCTTGTCCCAGGCGCCGGACAGCGTCATCAGCCCGTTGATCATGCCGCCCCAGGACGGCATCCACAGGATGATCGAGAACACCATGCCCAGCGTCTGCGCCCAATCGGGCAGCGAGGTGTAGTGCAGGTGATGCGGGCCGGCCCAGATATACATGAAGATCAGCGACCAGAAATGCACCACCGACAGGCGGTACGAGTAGATTGGCCGGTTCGCCTGCTTGGGGATGAAGTAGTAGACCATCCCAAGGAACGCCGCGGTCAGGAAGAATCCTACGGCATTGTGGCCATACCACCACTGCACCAGCGCATTCTGCACGCCAGAGAAGATGTTATAACTCTTGGCCTCGAACACCGATGCCGGCAGAGCAAGGTTATTGCCCAGATGCAGCACCGCGATGGTGATGATGTAGGCCAGGAAGAACCAATTCGCCACGTAGATATGCGGCTCCTGGCGCTTGAACAGGGTGCCGAGGAAGACGATGGCGTAGCACACCCAGACGATGGTCAGGAAAATGTCGAGGTGCCATTCGGGCTCGGCGTATTCCTGGCCCTGGCTGAACCCCATGACATAGCTCAGGGCCGCCATCACGATGAAGAACTGGTAGCCCCAGAAGATGAAGCTCGCCAGCGCCTCGCCGCCGAACAGCCGGGCGTGGCAGGTGCGCTGGACGACATAGAATGAAGTGGCGAACAACGCCGAACCGCCAAACGCGAAGATCGCTGCCGAGGTATGGACCGGGCGCAACCGTCCAAAGGCCGTCCACTCCAGGCCGAGGTTCATGATCGGGAAGGCGAGCTGGGCCGCCAGCACCACGCCGACCAGAAACGCCACGATCGCCCAGAACATGGCGGCGATGGTGAATTTCTTCACCACGTCCATGTTGTAGTCTTCGACGGCGCGCGCGACCGGCGTGGTCGTGGCGGGGGCGGCGAATGCGCCGGACCCGATGGCGAGATCAGACATGGCTGGCTCCCCTGCCCGCATGGCGGGCGGCATCCAGCCGGTCGAAGTGGCGCTTGACCAGGCCGAGATCGAACACCGCGCCAAAGCCGGCCAGCGACAGGCCGAACACATACATCGCGTCGTCCAGCGCGCCAGACGCCAGGACCAGGCCGGTCAGGCCCAGGACCAGCACCAGCAGGCCGACCACAAGGTCTCCGGTTTGCTCATGCATGCGAATCGATTCCCCGTCGCGTGTGGCCGGCACCATTCCCGGCATGATCAAACGGTGCCCCTCTTGCTGCGCCGCGGCATTGACGCAGATCAATGCTGCGGCACGGCGGCTTCGGTTGAATGTACGAAATGTCCCCCGCTCTCCGCCTCGCGGCCCCAAGGTGAACGGCCTGTTCGAAGCCCTGGCCGCGATCTGCGGGCCGGGACAGGCCGAGCGCGGGTTGTTCCTGGTGCCGGCGCTGTTGCTGGCCGGGCTGGCCGGCAGCGTGGTGCATTGCGCCGCGATGTGCGGGCCGTTCGTGCTGGGCCAGGTGGCTGACAGCATGGCGCGGCTGCCGGCGGCGCGGATGTGTCAGGGGGCGCGGCTGCGCGGCTCGCTGCTGCTGCCGTATCATGCGGGGCGGCTGGCGACTTATGCGGCGCTCGGTGCCGGGGCCGGCTGGCTTGGCGGCTTACGGCTGCCACAGATATTGCCCGCAGTGCTGCTCGCCCTGGCGGCGGCCGGGTTCCTGATGTTGGCATTGCGGCGGTTTCAACCGGCCTTGGCCATGCCCGGCGGCGGTTCGTCTACCCCCGGGATCGCAGCGCTGGCGGCGCGGTTTGGCGGCATCGGCCAGTTGCGCGGCCTGCCATTGGGGTTAGCGCTCGGCCTGCTGCCATGCGGCATGGTCTATGCGGCGCTGGCGGCGGCGGCATCGGCCGGGGCGGTCATCGGCGGGCTGGCGATGCTGGCCTTCGGACTCGGCACGGTGCCGGCATTGATCGCGGTCGGCCTGCTGGGCCACGCGGCGGCGCGGCGCTGGCAAGGCGCGGTCAATCGCGCCGCTCCCTGGCTGCTGGCGGGCAACGCCGTGCTGCTGATGGTGCTGGCGTGGCGGACGCTCGCCGCCGCCTGAGGGCTGTGCGTTCCTGGACATGGCGTGGCGCCGGGCCGTAGGCTCGCTGGCAATCGGTCGACGACAAGGCCGGCCCCGTGGAGGAACCAGACCATGACCACGCGTCGACATGTCATTGGCGGCAGTCTCGGCCTTGCGGCGGCAATGAGCGCGCCCGGCCGGCTCCGCGCCCAGGGTAGCGGCCAGTTCGGCCAATCCGGCCTGGTCGGCAAGCTCGAAGGTGCCACGCTGGCGACCACCATGCCGGCGCGGTTCCAGGAAGCACCACCGCTCGCCGAGTTGGTGAAAGCCGGCAAACTCCCCCCGGTCGCCGAGCGTGTGCCATCCGAGCCCCTGGTGATCCAGCCGCTGCACGGCATCGGCCGCTACGGCGGCACTTGGCGCCGCGCCTTCATCGGTCCCGGCGACGGCGAGAACGGCAACCGGCTAGTCGCCTCCGACAAGCCGCTATTCTGGGACCTGACCGGCAGCAAGATCGCGCCCGCGGTGGCGCGCGCTTACGAAATCTCACCCGACGGCCGCACCACCACGCTGTTCCTGCGCCGCGGCATGAAATGGAGCGACGGTGCGCCGTTCACCGCCGACGACTTCATGTTCTGGTTCGACGACCTTTACAGCAACAAGGACATCGTGCCCTCGCCGATCCCGGACATGTCCGCCGGCGGCAAACCCGGCCGGATAGTCAAGGTCGATGCCACCACAATCCGTTTCGAATTCGATGCGCCGCATCTGCTGTTCCCCTCGATGCTGGCCGGCGACACGCTGATCGGCGGCGGCCAGGCCGCGCGGCAATCGGGCGGCGGCACCTTCGGCGCCTATGCTCCGGCGCATTACCTGAAGCAGTTCCTGCCGAAATACTCGTCCGAGGCCGAGGCAAACCGCCGCGCGCGTGAGGCCGGGTTCGATAACTGGGTGCGCATGCTGAAGGTGCGGCACAACTGGGCGATCAACACCGAGCTGCCGACGCTCGGCCCGTGGAAGACGACGCGGCCGATCAACACGCCGATCTGGGCAATGGAACGCAACCCTTATTATTACGCGGTCGATACCGCGGGCAACCAGCTGCCCTACATCGACCGCGTGGTGATGACGCTGGCCGACAACACCGAGATCGTGAACCTGCGCGCCATGGCTGGCGAGTTCGACATGCAGGAGCGCCATATCGACCTCGCCAAGCTGCCGGTGATCCTGGAGAACCGCGACCGCGGCAATTACGATCTGCATCTCGACCTCGCGTTCAACGGCGCCGACACCGCACTGCACTTCAACCTGAACTACACCGCCGATGCCGAAATCGGGCGGCTGCTGGCGAGTGCCGATTTCCGCCGCGCGCTGTCGCTCGGCATCGACCGCGATCAGCTGAACGAGACCTTCTGGCTCGGCCTGGCCACGCCGGGTTCGACGGCACCCGCCGAGTCGATGGCCGAGAACCCCGGGCCGGAATGGCGCAAAAAATGGTCGGTGCTGGACCTCAGCCTCGCCAACAAGATGCTGGACGGGCTGGGGCTGGCGAAGAAGGACCGCGACGGCTATCGCCTGCGCGCCGATAACGGCCAGCGCCTGGTGATCCAGCTGACGGTGACCAAGGCGTTCCTCGACTGGCCGGCCCATTCGCACATGCTGGCACAACAATGGAAGAAGATCGGCATCTTCGCCGATGTCCGCGACCAGGAGCGGTCGCTGGCGTTCCAGCGCGTGCTGGCCGGCGAGCATCATATCTTCGTCTTCGGCAACACCGGGTCCGAGCAGCTGTTCCTGTACCCACTTTTCGTGCTGCCGGTGGATGTCGCCAACGGCGTGCTGGGAATCGAGCTGGCGCGCTGGTACGCGTCCAATGGGGCGATCGGTACCAAGCCCGGCGATCCCCAGGTGCTGAAGGTCATGGAAATGTTTCGCTCTGCCACCACGCTGGACGAGGCCGAGCGCAACAAGCTGGCGCAGGAGATCTGGAAGATCGTCATCGACCAACAATTCAGCATCGGCATCTGCGGCCAGTCGCCGGCCTTCGCCGGGGTGCGCATGGTCAACCGCCGGCTGGGCAACATCCCCCAGCGCGTCTGCATCGCCCAACACTGCCGCACGCCGGGCAGTTCGCACCCGACGACCTGGTACTTCAAGGCATGAAGGAAGATTCTTCTTTTTGTGAACAAAAAGAAGCAAAAAAACTTTATCCATTTGGGCCGGGCCTTCACGACTGGCACCGATCCAATGGATAAAAGTTTTTTGGTTCTTTTTTTCAAAAAAGAACATTCTTTCTCCCCTGCGCTGCCCCTACTGGCCTCACGCTCGCTCTTGCTCTAGCGTGAGTTCAAATCACCGTGGCCGCCGTCAACGAGGCCAAGGACCCAGCAACGCCCGGAGGCAGCCGATATGACCACCCGCAGGACTTTCCTAGGCGCCAGCGCCGCGTTCGCCGCGGCCGCCGCCCCGACCGTGGACGCGCTGGCCCAGGCCGTGACCGCCAAGAGCGCGTTCGACCAGTCGGGCCTGGTCGGCAAGCTGGAGGGTCCGTCGCAGAGCACCACCATCCCGACCAGCTTCAAGGAAGCACCGCAGCTCGCCGAGTTGGTCAAGGCAGGCAAACTGCCGCCGGTGGCCCAGCGCCTGCCGGCCGAACCCCTCGTGCTGAAGCCGCTCGAATCCACCGGCAAATACGGCGGTACCTGGCGCCGCGCCTTCATCGGCCCGTCCGATGGCGAGAACGGCAACCGCATCATGGCCAGCGACAAGCTGCTGTTCTGGGACCCGACCGGCAGCAAGATCGTGCCCTCGGTCGCCAAGGCTTATGAACTCAGCGCCGACGGCAAGACCACCACCCTGCACCTCCGCCGCGGCATGAAATGGAGCGACGGCGCGCCCTTCACCGCCGATGATTTCGTGTTCTGGTACCAGGACATGTACCTCAACAAGGACATCGTGCCGAACCCGATCGCCGACATGGCGGCCGGCGGCAAACAGGGCAAGCTGGTCAAGATCGACGAGGTCACGGTCCAGTTCCAGTTCGAGAACCCGTATTTCCTGTTCCCCTCGATGATCGCCGGCGATACGCTGATCGGCGGCGGCCAGGCAGTGCGCCAGGCCGGCGGCAACAGTTTTGGCGCATACGCCCCCGCCCATTACCTCAAGCAGTTCATGCCGAAATACTCGTCCGAGGCCGAGGTGAACGCCAAGGCCCGCGCGGCCGGCTACGACAACTGGGTGCGCATGCTGCATGTCCGCAAGGACTGGCAGCTCAACCCCGAACTGCCGACGCTGGGGCCGTGGAAGACGACCCGCCCGATCAATACGCCGATCTGGGCGATGGAGCGCAACCCGTACTATTACATCGTCGACACCGAGGGCAATCAGCTGCCCTATATCGACGGGGTGGTGATGACGCTGGCCGAGAACATCGAGGTCGCCAACCTGCGCGCCATGGCCGGCGAGTACGACCTGCAGGAACGCCACATGGACCTGGCCAAGCTGCCGGTGATCCTGGAGAACCGCGAGCGCGGCAAATACAACGTGCATCTCGACCTCGCCTATAACGGCGCGGACACCACACTGCACGTCAACATGAATCACACCGCCGACGCCGAGGTGGGCAAGTGGCTCGGCACCGCGGATTTCCGCCGCGCCCTGTCGCTCGGCATCGATCGTGATCAGCTCAACGAAACCTTCTGGCTCGGCCTGGCCACCCCCGGCAGCACCGCGCCGGCCGAAGTGATGCCCGAAAGCCCCGGCCCGGAATGGCGCAAGAAATGGTCGGTGCTCGACATCGCCCAGGCCAACGCCCTGCTCGACAAGCTCGGCCTGACCAAGAAGGACCGCGAGGGCTATCGCCTGCGCACCGATAACGGCCAGCGCCTGGTGATCCAGCTCACCGCGGTCAAGGCGTTCATGGACTGGCCGGCGCATGCCCAGATGATCGCCCAGCAATGGCGCAAGATCGGCATCTATGGTGACGTCAAGGAACAGGAACGCGGCCTCGCCTTCCAGCGCACCCTGGCCGGCGACCACCACATCCTGGTCTGGACCAATGGCGGCACCGAGCTGCTGTATCTCTACCCGGCCTGGGCGTTGCCGGTGGATATCGCCAACGGCGCATACGGAATCGAGCACGCGCGCTGGTACGCCTCCAACGGCGCCAGCGGCACCAAGCCGACCGACCCGCACATGCTCAAGGCGCTGGAACTCTTCCGCTCGGCCGCTGGCATGCAGGAGGCGGAGCGGAACAAGAATGCCCAGGAAATCTGGAAGATCATGGTCGACCAGCAATTCACCATCGGCGTCTGCGGCCAGTCGCCAGCGCTGATGGGCGTGCGCCTGGCCAGCCGGCGCCTGGGCAACATCCCGGGGCGGGTCTGCATCGCCC
>JANXSA010000687.1 GCA_025352915.1 Rhodospirillales bacterium
GCCCCCGCCCGCAGCACCCCGCGCGCCAATCGGTACCGCGCCCCACAACCGCCCGATGCCACCCCCGCGCCCGCACAGCCAGGCCACGCCCGGCAACCGCCCGGAATCCCAATCCCGCCCGCGCCACGGCGCCCGCAAACCCACCCCCCACCCGCGCGCTCACCCCGAGCAACACCCGTCCACCCGCCAAAATTTTTTACAAACCTCCCTTGGGCATCGACCAACGCACGCCCTAATTGTTACGATATCATAACTATCAGCCACCCCCCTTCCTTGATCCCAATCACCACCTGCGCCATCTAGTGTCGCTCGACCACAGGACGACCCCTCGATGCGCTACATCTCCACCCGCGGGCAGGCCCCCGTCCGCGATTTCGCCGGCGTCCTGCTCGCCGGCCTCGCCGAGGATGGCGGCCTCTACGTGCCCGAAACCTGGCCGCATTTCGGCCCCGCCGACTGGCGCGCCATGCGCGCCCTGCCCTACCCCGACCTCGTCGCCCGCGTCATGCAACCCTTCGTCGCCGACAGCATCCCGGCCGCCACCCTGCTCCGCCTCTCCCGCGAGGCCTATGCCAATTTCGGCCACCCCGCCATCGTCCCGATGGTCCAACTGGAAACCCATCTCTGGACCCAGGAACTCTTCCACGGCCCCACCCTGGCCTTCAAAGACATGGCCATGCAGCTCCTCGGCCGCCTCTTCGATCATATCCTGACCGAACGAAACCAAAGGGTTACCATCATCGGCGCCACTTCCGGCGACACCGGCTCGGCGGCCATCGAAGCCTGCGCCAACCGCGACCGCGTCGACATCGTCATCCTCCACCCCGAAGGCCGCACCAGCGAAGTCCAGCGCCGCCAAATGACCACCGTCCTGGCCCCCAACGTCGCCAACATTGCCGTGGCCGGCAGCTTCGATGACTGCCAGGACCTGGTCAAAGCCATGTTCGCCGACCAGCCCTTCCGCCAGGAAATGCACCTCTCGGCGGTCAACTCGATCAACTGGGCCCGCATCGCCGCCCAGATACCCTATTACGTCGCCGCCGCCCTCGCCCTCGGCGCCCCCGACCGTGAAGTCGCCTTCGCCGTCCCCACCGGCAATTTCGGCAACGTGCTGGCCGCCTGGGCCGCCCGCCGCATCGGCCTGCCAATCGCCCGCCTGGTCATCGGCTCCAACCGCAACGATATCCTCTCCCGCTTCCTCGCCGCCAACGACATGACGATGCAGCCGGTCGAACCCAGCCTGTCCCCCAGCATGGACATCCAGGTCAGCTCCAACTTCGAACGCCTCCTCTTCGAACTCCTCGACCGCGACGCCCAAGCCACCGCCACCACCATGGCCAACTTCCGCACCCACGGCCGCATGACCATCCCGCAACCCTCCTGGCACCGCGCCACCGCCGTCTTCCACGGCTTCACCCTGGACGACCCCGGCACGCTCGCCGAAATCCGCCGCCTGCATAGCCACGGCTACCTCGCCGACCCCCACACCGCCATTGGCATCGCCGCCGCCCGTGCCCACATGCCGCACCATGGAATCCCAATGATCGCCATGGCCACCGCCCACCCCGCCAAATTCCCCGACGCGATGCAACAAGCCACCGGCCAACGCCCCGCCCTGCCGCCCGCACTCGCCGACCTCTATGATCGCCCCGAACGCTACACAAACCTGCCCGCCGACCTCGCCACCATCGAGGCCGCCGTCCGCGCCACCGTACTAAGGAATGCCGCATGACCGAAACCACCAAATACGGCGAAGCCATCAGCGTCACCCGCCTGCCGTCGGGCCTGACCATCGTCACCGAGCGCATGGACCGCGTCGAGACCGTATCGCTCGGCGCCTATGTTGCCGCCGGCACCCGCCACGAAACCGCCGACGAGAACGGCGCCAGCCACTTCCTCGAACACATGGCCTTCAAGGGCACCGAACGCCGCTCCGCCGCCGGCATCGCCGAGGAGATCGAAGCCGTCGGCGGCCACATCAACGCCTACACGGCGCGCGAACAGACCGCTTACTATGTGAAGGTGCTGAAGGAGGACATGGCCCTCGGCGCCGACCTGATCGGCGACATCCTGACTCACTCCACCTTCGACCCCGACGAGCTGGAGCGCGAGCGCGGCGTCATCCTCCAGGAGATCGGCCAGGCCAACGACACCCCTGATGACATCGTCTTCGACCACTTCCAGGAAACCGCCTACCCCGGCCAGCCGATGGGCCGCCCCACCCTGGGCACCGAAAAAGGCATCCGCGGCATGCGACGTGAGTCCCTGATGAACTACATGCGCCGGCATTACACGGCCGGGAACACCGTGGTCGCCGCCGCCGGGAACCTCGAACACGAGCGCTTCGTCGACCTGGCGCAAAAACATTTTTCCGATTTGCCGACCGACCGGGCGCCGCCCGCCCTGCCCGGCATCTACACGGGGGGAGAGTTCCGCGAGGCGCGTGACCTCGACCAGGTGCATATCGTGCTCGGCTTCCCTTCGGTGTCGTACGCCGACCCCGACTACTACCCGACCATGCTGCTTTCCACGTTGCTCGGCGGCGGCATGTCGTCGCGGCTGTTCCAGGAGGTGCGGGAGAAGCGCGGGCTGGTGTATTCGGTGTATTCGTTCACCGCGCCAGCGATGGATGGCGGGCTGTTCGGCATCTACGCCGGCACCGGCGAAAGCGAGGCGGCCGAACTGATGCCCGTCGTCCTTGAGGAACTCCGCAAGGTGCAGACCGAAGTCAACGCCCCCGAACTCCAGCGCGCCCGCGCCCAGGTCAAGGCCAGCCTGCTGATGTCGCTCGAAAGCACCGGCAGCCGCTGCGAACAACTGGCCCGCCAGGTCCAGGTGTTCGGCCGCGTCATCCCCACCGCGGAAACCGTCGGCAGGATCGAAGCCGTCACCGCCGCCGACATCGAACGCGCCGCCGCCCGCATCTTCCGCGGCGCCCCCACCCTGGCGGCCATGGGACCGGCGGATCGGGTGCCCTCGCTTTCCGAGATCGCGGATCGGCTGGCAGTGTAGGAAGGAAGTGCTTCTTTTTTGAAAAAAAAGGCAACTGGCTAGCTTTTTGTTAAGAAAGACTC
>JANXSA010000725.1 GCA_025352915.1 Rhodospirillales bacterium
GAGTCTTCGAGGTCGAGGATCACGCCGTCCGCGCCGAGGCCCAGCGCGCGGTCGATCTTGCGGGCGGAATCACCGGGGGCGAACAGCAGGCTGCGGATTTTCATGCCGGCGCAGCCGTGACGGGCCGCCGCTTCATCAACGCCTGGCGCTCGCATTTGGCGACCAGCTGGCCTTTCTGGTTGAAGCCCTCGTGGCGGAAGGTGACGATCCCGGCATCCGGCCGCGATTTGCTGGCGCGGGCGGCCAGCACGGTGCTGAGGGCGCGGATGGTGTCGCCGGCGAAAACCGGATTCGGGAAGATCGTGCTGGTCATGCCGAGATTGCCCAGCGTGGTGCCGTCGGTGAGGTTATGCACGGTCATGCCGATCATCAGCCCCAGGGTGAAGATCGAGTTCACCAGCGGCCGGCGGTATTCGGTGGTGGCCGCAAATTCGGCATCCAGATGTAGTTTCTGCACGTTCATGGTGAGCGCACAGAACATCACATTATCGGATTCGGTGACGGTGCGCGTCCACTCCGCATCAACCACCAGGCCTTCCGTCAGATCCTCGAACCAAAGCCCTGGCATTGCCCACCTCATGTCGTTGATTAAAGTTGGAACAATCTTGCGCTGCTGCGCGCAATATGCAACTCAGCGACCCGGCTGGCACATGGGAGGCTGACGAGGTTGAGCGACACCATCCTTGAGACGGAGGATCTGACCAAGGAGTTCCGCGGCTTTATGGCCGTGGACGGCGTGTCGCTGCGCGTCGAGCGCGGCTCGATCCACGCCCTGATTGGTCCCAACGGCGCCGGCAAAACCACCTGCTTCAATCTGCTCACGCATTTCCTGGTGCCGACCCGCGGGGCGATCCGGTTCAACGGCCAGGACATCACCGGCCGCAAGCCCGCCGCCATCGCGCGGCTCGGGCTGGTGCGCAGCTTCCAGATTTCCGCCGTGTTCCCGCATCTGACGGTGCTGGAGAATGTCCGCCTGGCGTTGCAGCGGGCGCGCGGGGCGAGTTTTGATTTCTGGCGCTCGGAGGCGGTGCTGACGGTTTACGACGACAGGGCGCGCGAACTGCTGGAGGATGTCGGACTGACCGAATATATCGGGCTGCCGGCCGGCGAACTGCCGTACGGGCGCAAGCGGGCGCTGGAGATTGCGACGACCCTGGCGCTTGATCCCGAGATGATGCTGCTCGATGAACCGACCGCCGGGATGACGCATGAAGACGTCGATCGCACCGTGGCGCTGATCCGGCGTATTCGCCAAGGCCGCACTATTCTGATGGTCGAGCACAATTTGTCGGTGGTGGAGGGGCTGTGCGACACGATCACCGTGCTGACCCGCGGCCGCGTGCTGGCGGAGGGCGATTATGCCGCGGTGTCGCGCCATCCCGAAGTGATCGCCGCCTATCTGGGAAGCGCTGATGGTTGATGCCGCCATGCTGAAAGTAGACGACCTGCACGCATGGTATGGCGAGAGCCACATCCTGCATGGCGTGTCGTTCGATGTCGCTGAGGGCGAGGTGGTGACGCTGCTGGGGCGCAACGGTGCCGGCAAGACCACGACGATGAAGTCGATCATGGGGCTGGTTGGCCGCCGCGCCGGCTCGATCCGGTTTCGCGGTACCGAATTGACCCCGCTGCGCCCCGATGTGATCGCGCATCACGGCATCGCATTATGTCCGGAGGAGCGCGGCATTTTCGCCTCGCTCGACGTCACCGAGAACCTGATGCTGCCGCCGAAGATCGCCGAGGGCGGGCTGGACCTTGACCGCATCTACACGCTGTTCCCCAACCTCAAGGAGCGCGCGCGCAGCCAGGGCACCAAGCTGTCCGGCGGTGAGCAGCAGATGCTGGCGATCGCCCGCATCCTGCGCACCGGGGCACGGCTGTTGCTGTTGGATGAGCCGACCGAGGGGCTAGCCCCGGTGATCGTGCAGCAGATCGGCCGCACCATCCGCGAGATCAAGGCGCTGGGCTTTACCGTGCTGCTGGTGGAGCAGAATTTCCGCTTCGCTTCCACTGTCGCCGACCGGCACTATGTGATGGAGCATGGCCGCGTGATCGACATGATCCCCAATGCTGAACTCGACCGGAATATGGACAAGTTGCACGACTACCTCGGCGTATAGCCTGGATCGCGCCCGCCATTCCGCTGCCGTGCCGTCCAACAGGCGAAGCCAACACCACAATCGGCCGCCACAACCTCTAGGGAGACTTTGACCTCATGCGCTTTTCTCGTCGTTCGCTGCTTGGCACCGCGGCCGCTGTCGGGTCCGTTGCCGCCCTTCCCTTCGCCTCGGCCCGCGCCCAGGCGAGCACCGTCAAGATCGGCGTGCTGACCGACATGTCCGGCCCGTACCAGGACATCGCCGGCCCCGGCGCGATCGCCGCCACCAACATCGCCGCCGCCGAGTTCATGGCCGCCAACCCGTCGATCAAAGTTGAGGTCGTGTCCGCCGACCACCAGAACAAGGCCGATGTCGGCGTGGGCGTGGCGCGCCAGTGGTACGACCGCGACGGCGTCGACCTGGTGATCGATTTGTCGAATTCCGCGGTCGCCTTGGCCGTCTCGAATGTCGGGCGCGACAAGAACAAGGCGGTGATCGCCACCGGTGCGGCCAGTTCCGACCTGTCGGGCAAGTCGTGCAACGCCAATACGCTCCACTGGGTGTATGACACCTACATGCTGGCCAAGTCGACCGGCGGCGCCATGGTCAAGACCGGCGGCGACAGCTGGTTTTTTGTCACCGCCGACTATGCCTTCGGCCATGCGCTGGAGCGCGATGTCGGCGAGTTCGTCAAGACCGCCGGCGGCAAGGTGGTCGGCGCGGTTCGCACCCCGTTCCCCGGCACGACCGATTTCTCGTCCTTCCTGATCCAGGCGCAGGCATCCGGCGCCAAGGTGCTGGGCCTGGCCAATGCCGGTGCGGACACCATCAACACCATCAAGCAGGCCCGCGAATTCGGCATCAAAATGCGGGTGGCCGGCCTGCTGGTGTTCCTGACCGATGTGCATTCGCTGGGGCTGGACGTCTGCCAGGGCCTGACGCTGTCCGAGAGCTTCTACTGGGATCTGAATGAGGGCAGCCGCTCGTTTTCCAACAAGTTCATTGCCCGTATGCCAGGCCGCCGCCCGTCGATGGTGCATGCCGGCAATTATTCGTCGGTACTGCACTACCTGAAGACCGCCAAGGAGATGGGCGTGGCGGCACTGAAGGCCGATGGCGCCGGCGCGATTGCCAAGATGAAGACGATCCCCACCGAGGACGAGTGCTATGGCCGCGGCAGCATCCGCGCCGATGGCCGCAAGATCCACCCGTCCTATCTGTTCGAGGTCAAGAAGCCGTCCGAGAGCAAGGGACCGTGGGACTACTACAAGCTGCTGGCGACCACCCCGGCCGACGAGGCGTTTCGCCCGCTGGCGGCCGGCGGCTGCTCGCTGGTCAAGGCCTAGGCTCCCGCTTGCTTGATCGGGGTGACCGGTCAGGCAAGCGACCCCGACAGACCTGCCGCAACTCAAAAAAACATAGGGAGACACCGATGTCCTTGTCACGCCGCGCCCTGTTGGGCACTGCCGCCGCCATCGTGCCGCTGGCGCGTGCCCGTGCCCAGCGCAGCAGCCTGAAAATCGGCGTGCTGACCGATATGTCCGGACTTTACCAGGACATTGTCGGGCCGCTCGCCGTCGAGGCGGTGCGCCAGGCGGTGGTGGATTCCGGGGTGGCGGCGCGCGGCATCGATGTCGAGGTCGTGGTCGGTGACCACCAGAACAAGGCCGATCTCGGTTCCAGCATCGCGCGCCAGTGGTATGA
>JANXSA010000035.1 GCA_025352915.1 Rhodospirillales bacterium
CCAGGACGGCTGGCTCGCCATCGCCCTGGTCCGCGAAGACGACTGGCGCCGCATGTGCACCGCGCTGGAACGCCAAGACCTCCTCGAAGACCCCCGCTTCGCCAGCTTCGCCACCCGCGTCGCCAACGAAGCAGCCCTCCAAGCCACCCTGCGCCCCCACCTCAAATCCCGCCCCCGCGCCGCCTGGCTGGAAGCCCTGCGCATCGCCGACGTCATCAGCGACACCGTCAACACCCTGGGCGACTGGCTCGCCAACCCCCACGTCCAAGCCACCAACGCCGCCATCCCAACCGGCGTGAACAACCTCCACGCCGCCCGAACCCCCGGCGCCCCGCGCGAAAGCGACGCCGCCCTAACCCCCGCCCCCGCCGCCGGCCAACATTCCCGGGAAATCCTGGCCGAGTGCGGGTTCTCCCCGGAAGAAATAGAAAAGCTGATCGCCGACAAAATCGCATCATAAGAAAAGAAAGAATCTTCTTTTTGTGAACAAAAAGAAGCAAAAAAACTTCAACCATTTAGAATCTTCCCCCTCTCCCCTTGGGGGGCCGGAATGAGGGGTCCGCCCAACGAAGAACCCCATCAATTCACCGATCACTCCCTCCGCTCCCTAAACGGATAAAGTTTTTTTGCTTCTTTTTGTTCACAAAAAGAAGACTCTGCCTCCCTTCCAACAAGCTGGCATCCCCCCCCCAATCTGCTAAACTCCTCCCATTAACGTTACCGCCACGGAGATTTTTCATGAACGGCCCGGTGCGTGCTTTGCTGGCAATAGCCGGCCTGTTCTGCGCCGCCGCCGCGCCGCCCCCGCCGCTTGTCCTGCTCCCGAGCTTCGCCGGCACCTGCGGCGGCAAGCTGATCTGCAACGGCGACGCCGCCGAACACGGCGCCCTCCTGCGCCTGGTCCCCGCCCTCCCGGAGCAATCCGGCGCCGCCTATCTCGCCAAGGCGGTCCATCTGGACGCCGGCCAGGGCTTCGTCACCGCCTTCACCTTCCGCCTCTCCGGCAACGGTGACGCCATGCGCGCCGACGGCCTGGCCTTCCTCCTGGCCCGCGATCCCACCAGCCTCGGCGACCCCAGCCGCTACGGCGGCAGCATGGGCTTCGAGGGCGTCGGCCAAAGCTTCGCCGTCGAATTCGACGTCTTCGACAACGGCAACGAGGCCGGCGGCAGCAACCACATCGCCCTCGACCGCGACGGCGTCCTGTCCGACACCGCCGCCGCCAGCCCGTTCGGCCAATCCACCTGCAACGGCCCCGCCCCCGGCGCAAACTGCATGTCCAACGGCGACACCTGGACCGCCCTCATCGGCTATAACGGCCGTGACCACGAAATCTCGGTGGCGGTACTCAACGGCAACGGCGCCCTCGACCTGGTGATCGACACCGCCCCCGCCAACCTCGATGCCCTGTTCGCCGGCAACGGCGCCTATGTCGGCTTCGGCGCCGGCACCGGCGACGGCCGCATGAACCACGACCTCACCTCCTGGGCGTTCAGCACCGGAAACCCAAACATCCGCGCCCTCAGCCCAACGAATTGGATGCTCTCGGCCGAGTCGTCGCAAACCCAAGCCGCCATCGCAGAAGTGCCCGAACCCGCCTCCGCCACAATCCTCGCCCTCGGCCTCGCCGCCCTGGCCGCGCGCCGGAAAATCACCAAGGCGAAGTGAGGAAGTCTTCTTTTTGTGAACAAAAAGAAGCAAAAAAACCTTGTCCTGAGCGAAGCGAAGGATCCACGCTTCTTCCTTCTTCATTCACAAGAATCTTCTCTCCCGCGCGTGGGCGGGGGGGTTGAGCCGTGAAGCGGATCGACGGGGGGCTCTTCCCACCACACCTACCCCGTCATCCTGAACGAAGTGAAGGACCCGCGCTGCCTACACCCCCCTTGCCCGCATCATCGGATAAAGTTTTCCTGCTTCTTTTTGTTCACGAAAAGAAGGCCTTCCTTATCAAAAAAATTTCCTTCATTGCTGATTTTTTACCTTGCAACCCCGCTGACACTCGTCTAACATAAGGGCGAATGGAAACGCGCCCACCCCTTCCGAGCCACCAGGCGCCCGCCGGTCCGGCGCTGGAGACGCATGTCTGGCTGCCCGCGCCCGTGCACGCCCTCATCATGGCCGCCCTCGCGCGGATTTTTGCCCAGCTCGAACGCCTGTTCCAACTCTGGCAATCCGGCGCCCTCCCCCCGCCCGCCCTGCGCCACCCAACCCATCGCACCCCCGCCCATCAGCCGATCCATCGCCGCGATGCCGCGCCCGCTCGGCCCCGCCGCCGCGCGCCTATCCGCGCCCGCATCACCTCCATCGAAATCCGCACCGACTCCTGCGCCCAAAACCGCGCCACCCCTGGCGCGCAATTCCCCGCCATCACACCTTCCACCGCCCCTGCCCCACGCCGCCATCCCGCCCGCGCGCCTCCCCGCCCCACAAAAACCCAATCCGTCGCCAAAACCCCTCCAAGCGAGGTCGCGAAACCGCGCCCATTTCATAACGATATCGTAACTATATGCCCCCTGGCCTTTCCTCCCGCCATCGGCCATCGTCACCGCCAACGGAGGAAGCCCCCATGGACGCACTGCCAGACGGCCTGATCGCAATCGTCAAACGCGACTGCCCCACCTGCGTCCTCACCGCCCCGGTCCTGGCCGAAATCCCCGGCCTGACGGTCTACACACAGGACGACCCGAGCTTCCCCGAACAGATCGCCGCCCGCATCTATGACGGCGACCTCGACACCTCCCACCAATTACGCATCGAGATCGTCCCCACCCTGATCCGCTTCGAAAACGGCCAGGAAATCGACCGCACCTATGGCTGGGACCGCGCCGAATGGCAGCGCCTCACCGGCCAGCCCACCCTCGGAAACACCCTCCCCGCCATGCGCCCCGGCTGCGGCGCGAAAAACGTAGAACCCGGCATCCTCGAACGCCTCAAGGTGCGCCACAACGAAACCGGCATCCTCGCCCGCCGCATCAATATCGGCTCCGGCGAGGACGAAATGGAAGCCATGTTCGACCGCGGCTGGTCCGACGGCCTCCCGCTCGTCCCCCCCACCGAGGAACGCGTCCTGCGCA
>JANXSA010000098.1 GCA_025352915.1 Rhodospirillales bacterium
ACGATCTTCGATCTCGCCTCGGTGACCAAGCCGGTGACCGCCGTTGCGGTGCTGATGCTGATGGAGGAGGGCAAGTTGCGGCTCGGCGATCCCGCTTCGCGCTTCCTGCCGGCGCTGCGCAATCCGAAGGTCTCGGTGCAAAGCAAGGACGCCCCGGGCCAGACCGCGCTGGTGGCCGCCGAGCGCGAGATCACTGTGCTGGACCTGCTGCGCCACACTTCGGGCATGACCTATGGCGTGTTCGGCAATACGCCGGTGGACCAGATGATGAAGGAAGCCGGGCTGAACGATGCGGCGATGAAGTACCGGCTCACCGACATGCAGGTGGCGGACGAGATGGCCAAGCTGCCGCTGCTGCATCAACCGGGCACGCAATGGCAGTATGGCCGCTCGACCGATGTGCTGTTGGCGCTGATTGAGGCGGTGAGCGGGCAGCGCGGCGATGCCTTCATGCAGGAGCGCATCTTCGGACCGCTGGGGATGGTGGACACGTCGTTCAACCTGCCGGCCAGCAAGCGCGACCGGATGGCCGAGGCGGGGCCGGACCCCGCCACCGGGGCGGTCTCGGCGCTGACCGATGTGACCAAGGAGCGGCTGTTCCTCGGCGGTGGCGAGGGGCTGTTGTCGACGGCTTCGGACTATATGCGCTTTGGCCTGATGCTGGCCAATGGCGGCAGCCTGAACGGCATCAGGCTGTTGTCGCGCAAGTCGGTGGAGTTGATGACCGCCGATCACATGTCGGCCGAAATCGGCACCGGGCGCGGATACTTGCCTGGCCCTGGCTATGGCTTTGGCCTCACCGTGGCGGTGCGCACGGCCGCCGGGCAGGCCAGCGGGCCGGGCAGCGTGGGCGAGTTCAACTGGGGCGGCTATGCCGGCACGCGGTTCTGGGTGGACCCGATGGAGCGGCTGGTGCCGGTCATGATGATCCAGGCACCGTTGCAGTCACGCAATGCTGGCGGGGCGTTTCGCGCGCTGGTCTACCAGGCGATCATCGACTGATTGCCACCCGGGCCGGCTTGCCATCGCCGGCTCGCCCGCCGACACTGAAGCCAAGAAACCGGAGGACCCGCCATGATCCATGAACTACGCACCTATACTTTCTTTCCCGGCAAGATGCCGATCTACATGAAGGCCGCCGCCGAGATCGGCCGGCCGGTGCGGGGCAACGACTACGGCGTCAACCACGGCTATTGGACCACCGAGTTCGGGCCATTGAACCAGGTCTGGCATCTGTGGAGCTATGAGAGCATGGCCGAGCGCGACCGGCTGCGGGCGGAGCTGGCGAAGAACGAGCGCTGGACCAAGGAGTATGTGCCGGTGATCCGCCCGCTGATGGAGCGCCAGGACATTCGCTTCCTCAAGCCGCTGAAGCCGCTCGGCGCACCGGCCAAGGATGGCGGCATCTATGAGTTGCGCATCTATCGCCAGCGCGTCGGGCTCACCACCCCGATGGGCAAGGGGTACGCCGAGATCATGCCGGTTCGGGAGAAATATTCGCGCAACATCGGCCTGTGGACCGGCGAGACGCCGCAGCCCAACGAATTGCTGCATATGTGGAACTATGAGAGTTTTGAGGCGCGGCAGGCACAGCGCGCGGCGCTGTTCCGTGATCCCGAGTGGTTGGCGTATCTGAAGACGATCGACGGCTGGAACGCCGAGATGACCTCGCTGCTGCTGCTGCCGACGCCGTATTCGACGATGAAGTAGGGCGAGGCCCACCTGCCGTCCCAGGCTCACCGGCACCTGCCGGTGGGCCGGTCGAGGCGGGGGCATCGCGGAGGTATCTGTCCCGCGGCGGCGGCGACACTCTGCAGGAAATTTGTCTTGAGACGGCCGACTGAATGTTGTAGAACAAACTAGCAACATAAGGACGCGGCGATGACGGGCAACATCAACTGGGTCAACCAACCGAGGGACGATCTGGGTCGTTGGGCCAGCGAAGGGGCGGCGATCTGCCGCCGCTCGGCGACATCTCGAGCGCCTATGACCGACAGGCGACTGCCCGCGAGGCCGCGCTCGGCGGAGCCCTGGCGGGCAGCTCGCGGGCGGCGTATGCCATCCATGCCGCAGTTCCCCTCCTGTCGCCCGACACAAGACTGGTCTTCGAGCAACAGTTGACGCCGTCGGTTCGCGCCAACCTGGGCGATGTGCTGAGCGAGTATGCCAAAGGCCCTGGCATGGACACCGCGCGTTTTCGCAGCGCTTTCGGGGCGAACAGCCTCGGCGATGCGGCACTGGCCGACCTGCGCGAATCCGCAACGCGGGTGCGCCACGCCGGGACGCTGGCTGCGATGCGCGCGGCGGCGGCGAAGCTGGCCGCTGCCATGCAGGCCATTGGTGCCCAGCGGCTGGCAGGCACCGCGCGTGGGGCTAAACAGGGTGTCGATGCCCTGCGGCAGGCGAATTTTGTGACATTGAGCGGCATCTTGCATACGGAAGCGCGGGGAGAAGACCGGAATGTCATGGTCGCGATGGGCCAGACCCTGTTGAACCGGATGACCCGAAACGGCACGGCGGATGTGGCTGACGTCAAGCGCGCATATGGACCGCCGCACCCGAAGCCGGACCAGATATCGCGCGAAGTTGCCATGGACTTGCTGGAAGGCCGGCTGCCAGACACGACGCAAGGGGCGACGCACTACTACTCACCCAAGAACATGCCGTGGGAGGGTGCTTCGACCACTGGATTTGATGTTGGCGGCGGACTTGAGTCGGTGCCGGGAGTTGGTATTGGCAAGGATCCGATTATACCAAAGAAGAGCTATCGGCCGACATGGTCCATTGATCCGCGGCTAACTCGGATTGTGACACCATCCCTGCCGGAGGCTTCGGCGAGACTCTTTCGGTCGGAGGCACACGGACGTGTCCGTTAGCTCAGCCATCCCCTCATTTTTGACTCTGGGACTACCTTGGCACTCGCTTTCATGACTCTGAATGACCCCCGTTGTTCTTGTCATTTTTTGCCCAGGCTCAACGTGCAGCAGGCGGCCAGGCGCGCCCCCGGGAGGCAAGGCGTAAGGCTATTACTTGAGGCATAGGCTATTACATTGAAATCATAGAGTAAAAAATGAGGGGATAGCTGAGGTCCGTTAGGATTTCTCTTCTCGCCTGGGCGACAGTGGCGGCGCTTGGTTGCGTCAGCCAAGCCGCCCAGGCGGAGCGCCTGGACAGGATAGAGCCGCCACCGGAACTGGAAACGCCAGAGCGGGAGCTTCCCGATGCCCTGCGCTACGACGATTTGATGTCCTTGTGGTCGCGGATACGGCTCTCCGGATGTCGAACTCGGACCTGCACCATTTGGCTCGCGACAGTGGAATTGTACTATGCCAGCTACATCGGCCGTGGGCCACAGGGTTCGGATTGCTTGCTGGGGCTGCGCAGATGCCCGGACAAG
>JANXSA010000101.1 GCA_025352915.1 Rhodospirillales bacterium
CCATCAACCGCGACGGCGCCGCCATCCACCCCGCCCGCCTGCGCGCCGCAGCCCAAACCGCGCTGACGCCGGACGCCAGTTTCGACGCCGCCGCCCTGCGTGCCATCCTGCAACAGGAAGCCGCCACATTGCCCGCCCCAACGCCCGGAGCCAGCCCATGACCAGCCCAACCCACACCCTGCGCCTCCTCGGGGCCGCGCTGCTGACAACCACCCTCCTCGCCGCCTGCGCCCCCGGCACCGGCCCCAGCACCACCCCCCGCGCCAGCGCCGCCCAGGCCGCCGCCTGCCGCCAGCGCGCCGACGAAGTCCACGAGCGCCAGAACCGCGGCGACCTGTTCCGCAGCGACACCTACGCCGGCGGCACCCGCGACGCGATGTTCTCAGGCACCGGCTCTCCCGGCGCCTCGATCGGCATCCTCTCCGCCCGCTACGCCCGCGACAAACTGGTCGACGAATGCCTGCGCGGCGCCGCCGGCAACGTCGCCAGCACGCCGGACGCCCCCACCCCCATCATCACCACCGTCCCCCCAACCTCCCCCCGGCGCCCCGGCTCCTGACCACCCCCACCTCAAGTGGCCAACCTCGCCGCCATCGGACGCCTGCTCAGCCGCCGCAACACCGCGGTGTTCTACGGCGCCAGCCTCACCTGCTGGACCGGCATCTGGATCCAGCAGATCGCCGTCGACTGGCTCGCCTGGGAACTGACCCACTCCCCCCTCTGGGTCGGCATCCTGGCCTTCTGCAACCTCGCCCCCTCGGTCATCGTCTCCCCCTTCGCCGGCGCCATCGCCGACCGCATGGACCGCGTCCGCCTCACCCAGATCACCCAAATCGTCGTCGCCGCCCACTCCGCCATCCTGATCCTCCTGGTCACCACCGGCTGGATCCGCATCGAAATCCTCGCAATCCTCGCCGTCTTCACCGGCATCTCCGGCAGCTTCGCCCAGCCCGCGCGCCAGTCGATGGTCCCCGGCATGGTCTCCCGCGCCGACCTGCCCGCCGCCGTTGCCATCAACTCCCTGACCTGGAATCTCGGCCGCTCCGTCGGCCCCGGCATCGGCGGCGTCATCGTCGCCTTCTGGGGCGTCGTCCCGGCCATGGCGGTCAACTGCGCCGCCTACCTGATCGCCTGCGCCTCGATGTTTGCCCTCCGCCTGGACCCCGAAACCCGCCGCGGCCACGCCCCAACCGGCAGCGTCCTGCGCGAAACCCTCGACGGCCTGCTCTATGTCGGCCGGCACCCCGGCATGCGCCCGCTCTTCATCTTCGCCCTGGTGCTGGCCATCCTCGCCCGCCCGATCCAGGAAATGCTCCCCCCCTACGTCGACCAGGTCTTCCACCAAGGCCCCGGCGGCCTGGCCCTGCTTTCCAGCATCATGGGCATCTCGGCCTTCATCGGCGGCATGGCGATCGGCCTGCGCGGCAAGCTCACCGGCCTCTCCACCATGACCACCGTCGCCGGCTTCGTCCTGGTGCTGTGCACCGCCGGCTTCGTCGCCACCTCCAACTTCGCCGTCGCCTGCGCCATCGCCGGCGTGCTGAGTGCGGCCACCACCATGCACGGCATCTCCGCCCAGACCCTGATCCAATCCGGCACCTCCAGCCCCATGCTCGGCCGCGCCCTCAGCCTCTGGGGCATGATCGGCCGCGCCGGCCCCGCGCTGGGCGCCCTGATCTACGGCGCCTCGGCCGAACTCGGCGGCCTGCAAATCCCGGTCATCATCGGCTGCACCGTGGCCCTCCTCGCCTGCGCCTACGCCTGGCGCCGCCAACCGCAAATGGCCCGGGCACTCGAACGCACCGACGCAATACCGTAGGGTGTCAATGCCGCCTGGCATTGCACCACCGCTACCGCCAGCAAAAAAAGAAAGATCTTCTTTTTGTGAACAAAAAGAAGCAAAAAAACTTCATCCATTTGATTTTCGTTGCCGCGTACGAAATAAAATTCCAACACCGTCAAGCGGATAAAATTTTTTTGCTTCTTTTTATTCACAAAAAGAAGACTTCCTGCCGTTACCCTCCCGCCGGGAATTCCGGCCAAGCCACCCCCGCCCCCCATAACATCGCCAACAACTCCGCCCCCCTATCACCAGCCGCCCCCAGCTCCCCCCAACCGCGCGGGCCGGCGATCAGACGGGCGATCACCGCCTGCGCCACCGCATCCGATGTCCGAACCTCAACCCCGAGCGCCGGATCGCTGAACTGCACCGCGTCATCGCTTGCCGCCGCCGCCTGCAAGCTCGTCGTCCAGACCAGGCCGGGATGGCGCAGCCCGGCGCCCGCCATGCCATCGCCGCGCCCGAACAGCGCCACCCGATAGCCGCCGCCGGTGGCGAAATCCCATGCATCCACCGCCTGTGCCGCCGCCCGCGACACCGCCCCGGCCAACACCCGCGCCGGCGGCATGTAGTTCAGGAACGACACCCCATGCGGCGACAGCGCCGCCTCGACATCCGCGGTGGTCAAGGTGTCGAACACCGCCCCGAACGCCTCATGGAACAACACCGTGTCGCGGGAATCCTTCATGCCCGACAGGGTGGCCAGAACCAGGTCGCGCGCCACCCCCGCGTCGGGCACGATATCGGCGATCTGCTGGAGATTGGCGCGCCCGGTTGCCACCTGCCGCTCCACCGTCCAACCGGAATCGTTGCTATTATGTAGTAATCGCGCCAGCCGCGTTCGCGCCAGCCCCATCAGCCCGGTGTAGTAGTTCATCACCACAATCCCGCCCGGCTTGAGACAGCCGGCCACACCCGCCAGCAGCCGCACCCGCGCCTCCGCCGGCAGGATATAGAGCGTGCCGATCACCTGGATCACGTCGAACCGCCCAAGCACCGCGGGATCAAGCGTCGCCGCATCGCCGTGCACGATCCGCCAGCGCTCCCCCAGCGCCGCGCCGCGCGCCCGCGCCTGCGCACTGGCCAGCTCCGAAGCGTCAATGCCGACCATCCGCCCCGCGCTGTGCTGCGCCGCCAGGAATAGCTGCGCGCCGGTGCCGCAGCCGACATCCAGCACATCGAGCACCGGTCCCGCGGCGGGCACAAAACCCAGCGCCGCCGCCGCACCGCGCACACGCGCTAGCGACAGCCGGTGCTGCGCGCCACCGTCATAGGGCACCGCGTCATAGGCCCGGCCAATCCCGGCGGCCGCATCGCTCACCGCTGCCGCCACGGCAGCCCCGAAGCCTTCCAGCCACCGAGATTGCCGCGATGCCCCTCGCCATCGGCATTGCCCTCGAACCCGTCCGCCACGTTGAACACATGGCCAAACCCCGCCACCCGCGCCGCCTGCGCCGCCGCCAGCGACCGCACCCCCGACCGGCACAGGAAATAGATGTGATGCTCCGGGGTGAACCCGGCCTGCATCAACTGCTCCACAAACCCGGCATTCACCTCCATCGCGGGAAACACCTGCCACGGGATCAGCACCGGCTGCTTGGCCGCTTCCGACAGATCAACGAGCCCGACATAGGCCCACTCGGCATCGGTGCGCACGTCCACCAGCTGCGCCTGCTTGTCCTCGCGCAGCGCGTCCCAGACCTGCTGCGGGGAAATGTTCTCGACCATTCTGCGACTCCGGATGATGATAAGCGACAATGGCCCGAGCGGGCCGGTAGATTGAGCCGACCCACGCGAACCGATACCTTGCGTTGCCCCATGCGGGCCACGACGACACCGTAAAACAACCGAGCGAGTTTGCATGTTTTCGCCCTCTCCTGCCATCGCCGCCCCTCTCCCGGCGTCCGGCCTCGAAGCCGCCATCGGCAACACCCCACTGATCCGCCTGCGCCGCGCCTCGGAGGCCACCGGCTGCACCATCCTGGGCAAGGCCGAATTCATGAACCCCGGCGGCTCAGTCAAGGACCGCGCGGGCCTAGCCATCATCCAGGACGCCGAACGAAGCGGCGCCCTCAAGCCCGGCGGCACCGTCGTCGAAGGCACCGCCGGCAACACCGGCATCGGCCTCACCCTGGTCGGCAACGCCCGTGGCTACCGCTCGGTCATCGTCATGCCGGAAACCCAAAGCCAGGAAAAAATCGATTTTCTCCGGATGATCGGCGCCGACCTGCGCTTGATCCCCGCCAAACCGTACAAGGACCCCGGCAACTACGTGCACTACTCGCGCCGCCTGGCCGAGGAAATCGGCGCCGTCTGGGCCAACCAGTTCGATAACCTGGCCAATCGCGAGGGGCATCGGACAACGACCGGCCCCGAAATCTGGCAGCAAACCGGCGGAAAGCTCGACGCCTTCACCTGCGCCTGCGGCACCGGCGGCACCCTGGCCGGAATCGCCCTGGCGCTCAAGGAACGCGACCCCAAAATCCAGATCGTCCTGGCCGACCCCGAAGGCAGCGCCCTCTACGGCTGGGTCAAATCCAACGACCTCACCGTCACCGGCTCCTCGATCACCGAAGGCATCGGCCAATCCCGCGTCCCCGAAAACCTCGCCGGCGCCCCCATCGATGACGCCGTCCGCATCCCCGACGCCGAAGCCCTCGAACAAGTCTTCGACCTGCTGATCCACGAAGGCCTCTCCGTCGGCGGCTCCGCCGGCATCAACGTCGCCGCCGCCATCCGCGTCGCCCGCGCCATGGGACCCGGACACACCATCGTCACCATCCTCTGCGACGGCGGCAGCCGCTATCAATCCAAACTCTTCAACCCCGAATTCCTCCGGGCAAAAAACCTCCCGACACCACCCTGGTTGAAGTAAGGATTCTTCTTTTTGTGAACAAAAAGAAGCAAAAAAACCTTGTCCTGAGCGAAGCGAAGGATCCACGCTTCTTCCTCCTTCTTCATCCGAAAGAATCTTTTCTTCCCCCGCGCTTGGGCGAGGGGAGCCGGAGGGGGGCTCTTCCTTGCGGGTCCCCCACCCTCGTCATCCTGAGCGAAGCGAAGGACCCACGTTTTTCTTGCGAACATCGCTGTAAAAAAATTTCTCTCCGCTACGAAAATTTCCCTTGATTCACCGAATTAAGTTAGTTAATATCCCATCCAATGTCACTGTAACCAACCCCTTCGCTGGCCAACGAGTTCGCCAGCCTGTGCTTCACTGCCCCTTCGGGGGCAGGCCGGAGAATCACGTCCAAATCCCTGGAAGCCCTGATCGCCGCCATTTTCGCCCGCATCTTCGCCCGCCTGGAACAGGTGCTCCGCCTCTGGCAGTCCGGCCAACTCCCCCCGCCGCCGCCGCCCCGCAGCCAAACCGGCAAAACCCCCAATCGCGTCCGCGCCGCCCAGCCGCGCCGATCCTCCCGCACGCGCGCCCGCCGCCGCATCACGCCCGAAATCCGCCCGGCAAGCCCGCGCACACCCCTGCCCCGCCAGGTACCGATCGCACGCGCCCCGAACCCGCCCTCCCGCGCCGTACCCAAGCGCGCCACCCCCGCCGGCCGATGTTCAAGCTGTCGCAAAAACCCCCAAACAGGGCGTTGCAAACCCACATCCAAATCATTACGATATAACAACAACACTCTAAACGGATAAAAGTTTTTTGGTTCTTTTTTTCAAAAAAGAACGCCTTACTCTTTCCGCCCCTTCGGCCGCAAAAGCTCCAAAGCCGCCACAGTGGCAATCGACAACACCACCAGGATCGTAGAAATGGCGGCAATCGTCGGCTCGATCTGATCCCGCAGCGCGTTGAACATCTTCC
>JANXSA010000164.1 GCA_025352915.1 Rhodospirillales bacterium
CGTGAGCATGTTGCGGCGGCGCAGGTCGAGGCGGTCGATGCCGAGGAGTTCGGCGGCGTGGTCGACGGTGCGTTCGAGCAGGTAGACGGCTTCCGGGCGCCCTGCCCCGCGGTACACCTCGGTGGGGGCGGTGTGGCTGAAGGAGCCGGTGACGGTGACGTGGATTGCGGGCAGGCGGTAGACGCCGGCCAGGGCGGGCATGTTGGCGGTGGGGGAGAGGTTGCCCTTGGGGGCGAGGTAGGCACCGATGGCGGCGATGGAGGTGACGCGCAGGGCGAGGAAGCGGTACTCGGCGTCGAGTGCCAGTTCGGCGGTGTAGACATTGTCGCGGGCCTGGTAGTCGGAGACGAAGCCGTCGCTGCGCTCGCCGATCCAGGCGACGCGGCGGCCGGTTTTCTGGGCGGCCCAGAGGACGAGGATCTGTTCCGGGTAGAGCGCGTTCTTGATGCCGAAGCTGCCGCCGACGTCGGAGACCAGGACGCGGATGCGGTCCTGCGGGATGCGGAAGACTTCGTCGGCGAGGGCCTCCTTGAGGCCATGCGGCATTTGGGTGGGGGTTTGCAGGGTGTAGCGGCCGTCTGCGTATTCGCCGATGGCGCCGCGGGTCTCCATCGAGGCGACGTGGATGCGGTTGTTCAGCGTGTCGAGGCGGATTGTGTGGGCGGCGGTGGCGAAGGCGGTGTTGACGGCTTGGGCGTCACCGGCCTGCCAGGTGAAGCAGGTGTTGCGCGGGGCTTCGTCCCAGACCAGGGGGGCGCCTGGCTGGGTGGCTTCGGCGGTGTCGGTGACCGAGGGGAGGATGTCGTACTCGACGAGGACGGCTTCGGCGGCGTCGCGCGCCTGTTCCGGGGTGTCGGCGACCACCATGGCGACGGTTTCGCCGACGTAGCGGACGCGGTGCTGGGCCAAGGCCGGGTGGTCTGGGCGATGGACAAAATCCTGGTCGGCTTGGGTGCCGGGCAGGCGGATCAGCGGGCCACCGGGGGTGATGCCGCCGAGGCCGTCGGCGGCGTAGTCGGCGCCGATGAGAATGGCGAGCACGCCTTGCATGGCGCGGGCGGCGGTGGTGTCGATGGCGGTGATGGCGGCGTGGGCGTGTGGGCTGCGGATCATCACGGCGTGGGCGGTGGTGGGGGTGAGTTCGTCGGCGATGAAGCGGCCCTGGCCGAGGAGGAGACGGAGGTCCTCCTTGCGACGCATGGGTTGGCCGAAGGCGTGCTGGGCGGTTCCATCGGGGCTCATGGTGGCGTCTCCTCGAACAGGCTGCGGCCATTTCCCATGACGGGGGGCGCCGTGTCGAGCGGGGAGGGCAAAAGGTTGAAACGCCAAGACGCCAAGGGCGCAAAGGTTTTGCTTGGCGTCCTTCGAGTCTTGCCTTCTTGGCGTCTTGGCGTTGAAGGCTTTCCCTCAGAACTCCAGCGACGTCGCCTGGACCACCAGCGGCAGGGTGCGGACCATTTCGAGGACGGCTTCGGGGACGGGTTCGTCGACCGAGACCAGGCAGATGGCGTCGCCGCCGGCCTCCGCACGGCCGAGGTGGAAGGTGGCGATGTTGATGCCGGAATCGGCCAGGGTGGCACCGAAGCGGCCGATGAAGCCGGGTTTGTCGTGGTTGGTGACATAGAGCATGTGGCGGCCGAAATCGGCTTCGACGCGGATGCCCTTGATTTCGACGATGCGCGGGCGGGAGCCGGCGAACAGGGTGCCGGCGACGGTGCGGGTGTTGTCGTCGGTGGTGATGGTGACGCGGACCAGGGTTTGGTACTCGCTGGGGCGGTCGTGGACGGTTTCGGCGACGTCGATGCCGCGTTCGCGGGCCAGGACGGGGGCGTTGACCATGTTGGCGCCGGCCATCATCGGGGCGAGCAGGCCGGCGAGGACGGCGGCGCTGAGCGGGCGGTGGTTGAGCTGGGCGGCGAGGCCCTCGTATTCGATGGTGACGCGGCGCAGCACGCCTTCGCGCGCCTGGGTCATCTGGCCGGCGAAGGCGCCGAGCAGGCGGCAGAGTTCCATGTAGGGGCGCAGGCGGGGGGCGTCTTCGGCGGAGACGGAGGGCATGTTGATGGCGTTGGCGACGGCGCCGGAGGTGAGGAAATCGCTCATCTGTTCGGCGACCTGGAGTGCCACGTTTTCCTGCGCTTCGGTGGTGGCGGCGCCGAGATGCGGGGTGCAGACGAATTTTTCCAGGCCGAAGAGCGGGGAGTCAGTGGCGGGTTCGGTTTCGAAGACGTCCAGCGCGGCGCCAGCGACGTGGCCAGATTTGATCGCGTCGGCCAGGGCAGCTTCGTCGATCAGGCCGCCGCGGGCGCAGTTGATGATGCGCACGCCCTTGCGGGTTTTCGCCAAGGCCTCGCGGGAGAGGACGTTGCGGGTGGATTCGGTGAGCGGCGTGTGCAGGGTGATGATTTCGGCGCGGGCCAGGAGGTCGTCGAGCTCGACTTTCTCGACGCCGAGGTCGAGGGCGCGCTTTTCGGTCAGGTACGGATCATAGGCGATGACGCGCATGCGCAGGCCGATGGCGCGGTCGGCGACGATCGAGCCGATATTGCCGCAGCCGATCAGGCCGAGGGTCTTGCCGGTGAGCTCGACACCCATGAAGCGGTTCTTCTCCCACTTGCCGGCCTTGGTGGAGGTGCTGGCCTCGGGGATCTGGCGGGCGAGGGCGAACATCAGGGCGATGGCGTGCTCGGCGGTGGTGATGGCGTTGCCGTACGGGGTGTTCATCACCACGACGCCGGCGGCGGTGGCGGATTTGACGTCGACATTGTCCACGCCGATGCCGGCGCGGCCGACGACCTTGAGGTTAGGGGCGGACTCCAGAAGTTCGCGCGTGACCTTGGTGGCGGAGCGGATGGCCAGGCCGTCATACAAGCCGATGATGGCGCGCAGCTCGGCGGGCGAGAGGCCGGTTTTCATGTCGACCTCGATGCCGCGGCTGCGGAAGATCGCCACGGCGGCGGGCGAGAGCTTGTCGGAGATCAGGACTTTGGGCATCGGGATCAGGCCGCCTTCACGGTTTCATAGGCCCAGTCGAGCCATGGCAAGAGGGCATTGATATTGCTCGTTTCGACGGTGGCGCCGCCCCAGATGCGCAGGCCCGGCGGGGCGTCGCGGTAGGCGCCGATGTCGTAGGCCACGCCGTGTTTTTCCAGCAGCGACGCGATGCTCTTGGCGGCGTCGGCCTGGGCGTCGGGGGCGAGCGCCAGAAACCACGGCGAGGTGATCTTCAGGCAGATCGAGGTGCAGGAGATGGTGGCGGGGTCCTCGGCCAGGAAGGCGGCCCAGTCGCTGGTGGCGACCCAATTGCGGATGGCGGCGAGGTTGGCTGCGCTGCGGGCGATCAGGGCAGGGAGACCGCCGACCGACTCGGCCCAGCGCAGGCCGTCGAGCGCGTCTTCGACGCAGAGCATCGAAGGGGTGTTGATGGTGTCGCCCTTGAATATGCCCTCGGCGATCTTGCCGCCCGAGGTCAGGCGGAAGATTTTTGGCATCGGCCAGCTGGGGGTGTGGCTTTCCAGCCGGGCGGCGGCGCGCGGCGACAGCGCGAGCATGCCGTGGGCGCCCTCGCCGCCCAGCACCTTCTGCCAGGACCAGGTGACGACATCGAGTTTTTGCCAATCGAGGTTCATGGCGAAGGCCGCCGAGGTGGCGTCGCAGATCACCAGGCCAGCACGATCGGCGGCGATGAAGTCGGCGTTGGGGACGCGGACGCCGGAGGTGGTGCCGTTCCAGGCGAACACCAGGTCGTGCGCCGGGTTGACCTGGGTGAGGTCGGGGAGCGCGCCGTAGCCAGCTTTCAGCACGCGGGCGTCGGTAAGCTTCAGTTGCTTCGTGATGTCGTCGGCCCAGGTCTGGGAGAAGCTCTCGAAGGCCAGGATGTCGACCGGGCGCGGGCCGAGCAGCGACCACAGCGCCATTTCGACCGCGCCGGTGTCGCTCGCCGGGACGATGCCCAGGCGCCAATCGGCGGGCATGCCGAGGATGGCGCGGGAGCGGTCGATCACCTCGGCCAGCTTGGCTTTCGGCACCTTTGTGCGATGGCTGCGGCCCAGCGCGGCGCCATCGAGTGCGGCCAGGGAGTAGCCTGGACGCTTGGCGCAGGGGCCGGAGGAGAATTTGGGGTTGGCCGGACGAGTGACCGGCGGCACGAGCGGCGAAGCCGCGGCAATGGGAACATTCATGATGCTGTCCCTTTCAGAACAGTAGCACCCCGGTGGGGGGGTGTGGCCCATGGCCATGGTAGCCGATTGGGTGCTGCGGTGCAACCACGCATTGGCACTGGTGGGGAAATTTCATGCTTGCGCGGCCAAGCTATTTCTATGCTATATCAGAACGGTTGGATGATCCAGCAGAGGGGAAAGCAAGATGGCAAAGGTCAACCTGACACCCGCCCTGCGGGCCGAGTACGAAGCCCTGTTCAATAGCTGCGTCATTCGCCCGGAACGCGCGGCGGCGGTGGAGAAGCTGGTCGATGCGCTGGTGGTCAACCAGGCGCGCTACCAGGCGGTGGCGGCGGCGATGGGGGTTCCGTGGCATTTCATCGCGGTCACCCACAACATGGAGTCAAGCCAGAGCTTCAAGGGCCATCTGCATAATGGTGATCCGCTGACCGCGCGCACGGTGCAGGTGCCGGCCGGGCGGCCCAAGACCGGGGCGCCGCCCTTCACCTGGGAGGAGAGCGCGCAGGACGCGCTGGCGCTGAAGGGGTTGGGGGCGGGGACGGACTGGTCGCTGGCAAGCACGCTGTATGAGGCCGAGCGCTACAACGGGTTCGGCTACCGGCTGTTCCACCCGCATGTGAAGTCGCCGTACCTGTGGAGCTTCAGCGAACACTACAGCAGCGGGAAATACGTCGCCGACGGCACCTGGTCCGATACCGCGAAATCCGCCCAATGCGGGGCGGCGGTGCTGTTGCGCCGGATGGCCGAGCGCAAGCTGGCGGGGTTTGCCGACCAGCCGGTGCCGGCGGCGAACGCCAAGCCGCTGGTGGTGCCGTATTTGACCAAAAAGCCGGCCGATCCCGCCGCCTTGGCCGCCGCCATGGCGCTGCAGAACTGGCTGACGACGCATACCGGGATCTTCGTCAAGCCGGACGGGATTGCCGGCGAGAAGACGTCCGATGCCTACAAGCTGGTGACGGGCAGCTTCCTGCCGGGGGACCCGCGGGCCAAGTAGGGGGCTACTCGTCGGATAGCTTTGCCCAGCGTTCGTGGTCGCGCCAGGTGCCGTCGATGAACAGGTAGCGCGGGGAGAAGCCTTCCAGGCGAAAGCCGGCGCGCCGGGCCAGGGCGATGGAGCGGTGGTTGTCCGGCTGGATGTTGGCTTCGACGCGGTGCAGGCCGGCGGGGCCGAAGGCGTGGGCGAGACCGGGGCCGTCGGCGCGGGTCACGGGGCGGATGGTGGTTGGCATGGGGTTCGTCCCTCGGCGGTAGGATGCGGGTAATCAATCCCGGCCAGACTGCGCAAGCCATGCAGCCACACCTCACCACCGCGATTGCCGAGCGTCTTGCCCGGGCCAGCCATGCCATCGGGCGGCTGTCGGCGGAGCATGTCGAGGCGCGGATCACTGCGGCGACCGGGGTGCGGGCGGTGCTGCCGCCGTTGCCGGGGATGTTGTCGGTGGGGGATCGGCTGGAGGTGATCGGGCGCGACGGTAGCGCGGTGCCGGCGCAGGTGACCAGCAGCACGGCGCAGGACACCACGATCACGCTGTTCCGGGATGCGACGGGGTTGGGGGCCGGGGCCCCTGCCCGGCTGCCGCTGTGCCCGGCGGCGGCGAGCCTGCCGATCGGGCCAGGCTGGATTGGGCGGGTGGTCGATCCGCTCGGGCAGCCGTTGGACGGGCGCGGGGCGTTGCCGTTGGGCGAGCCGCAGCCGATCCGGCGCGCGGCGCCGCCGGCGGCCACGCGGGCGCGGGTGGGACCGGCGGTGACGCTGGGGGTGCGGGCGATGGATTTGTTCACCACCTGCCGGCTGGGGCAGCGGATGGGGTTGTTTGCCGGGCCAGGGGTGGGGAAATCGACCCTTCTGGGGATGCTAGCACGCTGGTCGGCGTTTGATGTCGTGGTGGTGGCGCTGGTGGGTGAGCGCGGGCGCGAGGTGCGGGAGTTTCTGGAGGATGATTTGGGTGCGGATGGGCGGGAGCGGTCGCTGATGTTCGTGGCCACCGCGGATGCGACCGCGCTGATGCGGGCCGAGGCGGTGCAGGCGGCGATGGCGGCGGCGGAGCATTTTCGCGATCGCGGGCAGCGTGTGCTGCTGCTGGTCGACAGCCTGACGCGGTATTGCCATGCGGTGCGCGAGGTGGCGCTGTCGGGGGGCGAGTTGCCGGTGGCGCGCGGCTATCCGCCCAGTGTGTTTGCCGAGTTGGCCGGGCTGTTGGAACGGGCGGGGCCGGGGGTGGAGGTGCCTGGCAGCGCGGCGGGCAGCATCACCGGGTTCTTTACCGTGTTGGTCGATGGCGACGACCTGACCGAGCCGGTGGCTGACGCGGTGCGCGGTATCCTGGACGGGCACATCATCCTCAGCCGGCAGATCGCCGAGCGCGGGCGTTATCCCGCCATCGACATTCCGCGCTCGCTGTCGCGGGTGGCGACGGCCTGGCATTCGGCGGAGCGGAACGAGGCGTTGCGGCTGGGGCGGCAGGCGATGGCGGAGTCCGAGGAGTTGGAGCAGCTTTCGCGGATGGGGCTGTACCGGGCAGGGGCGGATGCCGACTCCGACCGGATGCTGGCGCTCAACCGGCGGCTGGGGGAGTTCCTGCGTCAGGATACGCGCACGCCGGCCGATCCGGAGGACGGGTTTGCGGCGTTGGTGGCGCTGTTGACCGCGCCGTAGCGCCGGCGGCGGCTGCGCGGGCATGATGGCGTCCCGAGCACCGCGGAGCCACGCCATGTCGCCGATTGATCCTGCCGCGCCCAGTCATCGCATTGGCGGCGACCGGCTGCGCGCCACCATTGCGCGCAAGGGGGCGGAGCTGGTGCAGCTTGGCGGGGTCGAGGGGGTGGAGGTGCTGTGGCAGGGGGGTGAGCCGTGGCCGCGCCATGCGCCCAATCTGTTCCCGATTGTCGGGATGCTGGCCGGGGACACGCTGCGGCATGGCGGGAAGGACTATACCGTGACCCAGCACGGGTTTGCCCGCGACCACGACTTCACCTGGCTGGAAGCGACGCCGAGCGGTGCGCGGCTGGAATTGCGCGACAACGCGGCGACGCGGGCGCGGTTCCCGTTCGCGTTCCGGTTGGAGATTGCCTATGCGGTGCTGGGCAATGTACTGGAGATCGGCTTCGCGCTGGACAATCCGGGGGATGTCACGCTGCCGGCCAGTTTTGGCGCCCATCCGGCGTTTCGCTGGCCGCTGCTGCCGGGGATCGCCAAGCAGGATCATTGCCTGACGTTCTCGCATGACGAGACGGCGCCGGTTCGGCGGGCGCGCGGCGGGTTGCTGGCACCAGAGCGGCATGACACTCCGGTGCGGGATCGCCGGCTGGCCTTGTCGGACGCATTGTTTTCCGTCGGTGCCGTGGTGATGGATGCGCCGGCGAGTTCGTGGGTGCGCTATTCGGCGCCCGATCACGTCAAGCGGGGCGCGCCGGCGGTGACGGTGGCGTGGGATTCCGGCTTTCCCAATTTGGGTATCTGGTCGCGGCCGGATGCGGCGCTGCTGTGCATCGAGCCGTGGCACGGCATGGCGAGCCCCGAGGGGTTCGATGGGGCGTTCATCGACAAGCCCGGTCTGATGCACATTCCGCCAGGGGAGCGGCGGCGGGCGGTGCATCGGATCGCGGTGGACTGAGGGTTATTCGTTTTCGGGATTGATAATCGTTTCTATTACGAAATGATATGGACGTCATCGCGCTTCCCCTGCAAGGGGTTGCGGCATCGGGATCACACGGCAGGTGGCGGCGCGCGGGCCTGGCGGGGGCGTGTTGCCGGCCGTCGAAATGGTCGGCTTGCGAATTGCGGACGGGAAGAGTCGGATGGCGCTTCGCTTATCCGACCTACGATTTAGGTGGGAATGGTCGACACCGCTGGCGTGTGGCATGCGCGCGGGGAAATGACGACGGATGCGCGCAGGGCGGGCGGGGACTGGCGCGGCATCGAAGAGCGCTGAGATGCGCGGGGGGACGGCGGCGGGGCAAGGGTGCCGGCCTGCCAAGTCTGGAGGAGCTGTTCCAGACGGGCGAACAGACGGGCGAACAGACGGGCCAGGCAGGCCGCGATCAGGGCGTGCAGGGCCGCCGGCAACAAGGCGCACGTCTCCAACGGGGCCTGCGCAGTGATGCGCAGGCCTGCGAGCTGTTCGCCCGTCTGGAACAGCTCCTCCAGACTTGGCAGGCCGGCACCCTTGCCCCGCCGCCGTCCCCCCGCGCATCTCAGCGC
>JANXSA010000184.1 GCA_025352915.1 Rhodospirillales bacterium
AGTGCCAGCACCTGCCGGTCTCGCCAGGGCTGCTTCGTTGAGGGCCGGGCTCTGGCGTGGAACCTGGCGGGCGGCTACCAGGACCCGGTCGCGTTCGTCCTGCGGCTGCACAACGCCACGATGGAGGAATGCGCTGCCGCCTACGTGCAGGGATGGCGAAGGCAGGGGTCGCCCGTATCTGATGCGGATCGGACCATGACTTCCCCTTGATCCGACGTGGACGTCACCGGCATAGACGAAGTCGTAACAAATTGGCAAAGCGAGGCCCTAAAATGGGCCGTCATTCTGTTTTGTCTGGCACATCTATTTGATCTAGCCTACTATATTTGGCTGCCTTATCGATCTGCAGGAACAGTTGGAGAGCGAGATCAGCTGGCTCACGCGCTTTTTTGGACTGGAGCCGGACGGGACGAAGGCGCAGCCCGATCAGGGGCGCGTGAATAACCCGTCGGGTTTCCCCGGCGTGGTGAACGCCGCCAAAGGCTCGCCCGCGCCGCCGACCGCCGAAGGTGCGCCTCCTCGTCGTACTGCACAATCGGCGACGCCTCCCGCGCGGGAGGCGGTTCCAGTATTGCGGCCGATCGGCAAGGCGCCGACCGGCTACCGTATCCCGGCGCCGCAGGGCCAGCCTGCGAGGCCGCCGTCGGCGCCAGCGCGGCCTTCCGGGTTCTCGATGGGGGCCCCGCGTGTGGCAGCGGTGTCCCGCGCCGCGCCGCTGCCTGCCAGGATCACGCCGCCGACGTTCGAGCAGGTCGTCTCGACGCTGTCGATCCGCGTCGGGGCGGCGAAGCCGGATACCAAGGCGGGAGGCAACGGCAATGCCCGCTGGTTCGGCCCCGGCCGTTCCGTCCAGGTGCGTGGCCGTGACCTTCAGGGCATGGTCTATGTCGGCACCTCCATGCCGCCCTATCCGGCCCTGGGCGGTGACCCGGCCTCGGCCAATGCGGCCTGCCTGATCGACCCGACATTCCCGGTGCCGCCGAGGGACGGGCACGGCGGCTTCCCGGAAATGGGTTACTGGCCGAAATACGGGGCCGTCAGCACGGAGGCGCGGCAGAGCTACCTGGACTGGCTGGCGGCAGGCCGCCCGGCGCCAGCAGGGATCGGCTACGTCTTCCTGTTCTTCTACGGCCTCGAGCGACGCCTGCTATGCGAGGACCCCTCTCCCGAGGAGGCCACCGCGCTGCTTGCCGAAATCGATCGGCTCCGCACCGCACACCCGAACCCGTCCTTCATTAACTACAGCCTCGGCTTCGTCGAGTTGCTGCAGGCGAAGATCCTGATGGCCAGCGCGCACGGGCTGAGGCGCTGGCGGCCAGATCCGGCGGCACGTCCGATGGCGACGCTTCTGCTGAAGATCGCCGTCGCCTGCCGGGTAGTTTGCGGGGAGCCGATCCCGTTCGAGCTGGCCATGGCCTGCCTCTTGGCCAGGCCGGAGAACCAGGGTGCGCTGCGCATGGCCGCGCTGCGCGCCCCCCAGGAGCTGGTCGCCCTGGTCCGCCCCCGGTTCCTGCAGACCTTCCCGTCCGGCTTCAGGCTGGCCGACCGCGAGACCAGCCGGTTGTTCGCCGACTACCGCTCACCGTCGCTGCTGCCCGTCGAGCTGTCCGTCGCCGCACCGATCGGTCGGCTGCCTGACCCGATGGACCTGTCATGGACCCGGCTGGAACAGCTGGCCGGGATGGCCGGCGAGGAGCTCAGCCACTACGCCCGGAAGATCGGCGGCCAACGGCAGAAGGCAGGCAGCCTCGAGAGCCTTAGCCTGCTGCCGAAGGGTGTCCACGTCCATGCCGACATCGGCGGGCGGAAGGCTGCCCTGGACGCCTTTCTCGCCGGGTTGGCCGAGCCGTTCGCCACGCTGTCCTTCGACGAGCTGGCGGCACGTTGCCTGACCGTCCATCAGGACCTGTCGGCAAAGTCGCTCACCGTGGTGGCGGGGATGCTGGATCGCTCGGGTTTCGGCGTCGAGCCGGACCCTAGGAACGGCTCGCGCATCTCAGCGAAAACGGCCGGGACGCTGCGGGTGTTCCGGGCCGATCCGGCCGCCAGCTCGGCCGAACCCTCGGATGCCTATGTGGCGGCCCGCGCGGCCGTCACCGCCGCCACCTTCGCCGGGGGCGCCAAAAGGTTCGGCTGGGGCGCCGCCCTGGGGCAGGCGTTCTCTCTGAACGCGGGTGAGGCTCTCCGCCTCACCGCCCATGCCGACTGGCTGGCGGAACGCGGCGTCACCGCGGCGGTCGGCAAGCGGGCCGTCGCCGCCTTGGGGGCTGGCCAGCGCGAAGCCGCGGCGCGCGCCGCCACCGCCGCCGTGCTCGCGGCAGGCGACGAGGCCAACGGCCTGCCGTTCCTGGAGTGGCTGCATGACGTGCTGGAGGTCGAGCGGTCGCATCTCTACGGCGCCTTCCATGCCGCGTCCGGTGAACCGGGTCCGGGCAGGCGGGCACCGGATGGGCGGAATCCCGCCGTGGCGGCGGATCCGCCCGCCCCGCGCGGCCCGGTGGCGCTGGACCCCGAGCGCCTTAGCCGCCTCCAGGCCGAGACGGCGGCGGTGTCCGAGATCCTCGCCGCCGTCTTCGCCGAGGAGGAGGCGCCGAAGCCCGTTCCGGCAGTGGCGGCGACCCTGTTGGACAGCCGCTTCAAGGGGCTGGACGCCAAGCATTCCAGGCTTGCGGCCTCGCTGGTGACGCGGCCGGAGTGGACGCGTGCCGAATACGAGGCGCTTGCTCGCGGGGCCGGGCTAATGCCGGGCGGCGCGCTAGATACCATCAACGAGTGGGCCTTCGACGCCCTGGGCGACGCCCTGGCGGAGGACGGAGACCCGGTTACCGTGAACGCAGCCTTGCTGCCGCCCAGCCAGAGCGAGGACTAATGAACGCCTCCAACGTCGTGCCGATCGCAGCCGCCGACACCATCAAGGCACCCGAGCGGGATGCCGTCATCCAGGCGCTGCGCTCCGGCGTCGTCCCGCGGACCGGGCTGCGGCATGTCCAGGTCGGCCGCTCCGGCGAGGTCGGCCAGGTCATCGCCGACGTCGCCCGGATCGCCAGCGGCGGGTCGGCGATCCGCTTCGCCATCGGCGAGTACGGTGCGGGGAAGACCTTCTTCCTCAGCCTTGCCCGTTCCATAGCAATGGAGCGGAAGCTCGTGGTCGTGCATGCCGACCTGTCGCCCGACCGCCGCCTGCACGCCACCGGAGGGCACGCTCGCGCGCTCTACGCGGAGCTGATGCGCAACATGGCGACCCGCGCCCGGCCGGGCGGCGGCGCGTTGGGCAACGTGATCGAGCGCTTCATCGAGGAGGCGAAGAAGCACGCGGAGGCCACCGGGACGAGCGTCGAGGCCGCGATCCGGGAGCGCCTCGGGCCCATCCAGGACCTGGTGTCGGGCTACGATTTCGCCACCGTCATCCAGCGCTACTGGTCGGCCGCCGAGAACGGCGACGACGCCGCCAAGGCTGCGGCGCTGCGCTGGGTCAGGGGCGAGTACGCGCTGAAGACGGAGGCCCGCGAGGCGCTGGGCGTGCGGACGATCATCGACGACAGCAGCGTGCTGGACTACCTGAAGGTGATGGCGAAGTTCGTCCAGCTCGCGGGCTTTGGCGGCCTGCTGGTCGTGCTGGACGAGATGGTCAATGTCTTCAAGATGGTCCACAGCCAGGGCCGCAACGCCAACTACGAGCAGATCCTCGGCATCGTCAACGACGTGCTGCAGAACGCCGCAGGCGGCATCGGCTTCTACTTCGGCGGCACCCCGGAGTTCCTGATGGACGGGCGGCGGGGGATGTACAGCTACGAGGCGCTGCGCTCCCGCCTGCATGAGAACAACTTCGCCCGCAACGGCCTGATCGACCTGACGGGGCCCGTGCTGCGGCTGCAGGCCCTGACCCGCGAGGAGCTGTTCATCCTGCTCGGCAACCTGCGAAAGCTCTTCGCCGGAGGGGACCCGGCGCGCCACCTTGTCCCGGACGAGGCGTTCACCGCCTTCATGGACCACTGTGAGAAGCGGATCGGCGAGGCTTACTTCCGGACGCCGCGCAACACCATCAAGGCGTTCCTCGACCTGCTTGCGGTGCTCGACCAGAACCCCGGCCTCGACTGGCGGGTCCTTCTCGGTAGCGTCGAGATCGCCCCGGACGCCCCGCCTGCGGGCGGTGACGCCACCGACGCTGTGGGCGGGGACGGCGACGACGGGATGGCAGGGTTCAAGCTCTGAACCGGGGCGCGGACAGGGACGGGCACAGACGGCATGCCGGTTGACATGGTGGGCGCCGACGCCGCGTCGGCGGCGTTCGGCATGCTGCACGAGAAGGTCCGGCGCTGGATCTGGCAGCAGAACTGGACCGAGCTGCGCGACATCCAGGAACGCTCCATCCCGCTCCTGCTCGGGGGCGACCGCGACCTGATCGTCGGCGCCGCGACGGCGAGCGGGAAGACCGAGGCGGCCTTCCTGCCCATCGCCTCCGCGATCGCCAACGACCCGGGGCCGCCCGGCGGCGGCTTCGAGGCGATCTACGTCAGCCCGCTCCGGGCGCTCATCAACGACCAGTTCCGTCGCCTCGAATCCTTGTGCGAGGACCTCCAGATCCCGGTGGTCAAGTGGCACGGCGACGTCTCCGCTTCGGTCAAGGCGGCGGCCCGGCGACGGCCGCACGGCATCATGCTGACCACGCCGGAATCGCTCGAGGCCATCCTGGTCCGCCACGGGCCGGACGCCGCCCGGCTGTTCCGCGGCCTGCGCCACGTCGTCATCGACGAGATGCACGCGTTCATGGACAACCCGCGCGGCCGCCAGCTGCAGTCGCTGCTTCACCGACTGGAGATCGCCGCCGGGCACCGCGTCACCCGTGTCGGCCTTTCCGCGACGCTCGCCGACATGCAGGGGGCCAAGGCGTTCATCCGTCCGTCCGACCCGGCGGCGGCCGAGGTGCT
>JANXSA010000210.1 GCA_025352915.1 Rhodospirillales bacterium
ACGCTGACCCCCGCCACCCTGCGCGTGACCGCGGCGGAAATTGACGCCGCCACCGCCGACATCCCCGCCCCCCTTGCCGCCGCCCTGGACCTGGCAGCACAACGGCTCGAGGCATTTCACCGCGTCCAGATGCCGGCCGATCTGCAGCACACCGACGCAGCCGGGCTGACCCTGGGCATGCGCTGGACGCCGCTCGACGCCGTGGGCCTCTACGTCCCCGGCGGCAAGGCGTCCTACCCGTCCTCCGTCCTCATGAACGCCCTGCCGGCGCGGGTCGCGGGCGTCGGCCGCATCGCCATGTGCGTCCCCACCCCCGACAACGTGCTGAACCCGCTGGTCCTCGCCGCCGCAAGCCGTGCCGGTGTCTCCGAAATCTACCGCGTCGGCGGCGCCCAGGCCGTCGCCGCAATGGCCTGGGGCACCGCCACCATCGCCCCGGTTGACCGCATCGTCGGCCCCGGCAACGCCTATGTCGCCGAGGCCAAGCGGCAGGTTTTCGGCCGCGTCGGCATCGACAGCATCGCCGGCCCGTCCGAGGTCGTGGTCCTCGCCGACGCTGCCCAAGACCCAAGCCGCATCGCCATCGACCTGCTCGCCCAGGCCGAGCACGGCGAGGATTCCCAATCCATCCTGATCACCGACAGCCCGCGCATGGCCAACGCCGTCGCCGCCGCCGTCGCTGCCGAAATCCCCACCCTGCCCCGCGCCGCCATCGCCGGTGCCGCCTGGGAAACCTACGGCGCCATCATCCTGGTCCACGACTGGGAGGAAGCCTATGCCCTGGTCGACCGCCTCGCCCCCGAACACCTGCAAATCATGACCGCCGACCCCGCGGAAAAATTCGCCCGCATCCGCCATGCCGGTGCCGCCTTCCTCGGTGCCTTCACCCCCGAAGCCGTCGGTGACTATGTCGCCGGCCCCAACCACGTCCTGCCCACCGGCCGCACCGCTCGTTTCGCCTCGGGCCTCTCCGTGTTCGATTTCCTCAAGCGCACCACCTGGATCGCCGCCACCCCTGCCGGCCTGTCCCGCATCGGCCCCGCCGCCATCGCGCTCGCCGAGGCCGAGGGACTGCAAGCCCACGCCCGCTCCATCGCACTCCGCCTCAACTAGGCTTTGCCCCCACTAGGCTTTGCTTGACCTTCGCGGGCGCCGTCATCATGGTGCGCCCGAAGTGCCGACCCCCTACCCTCACGCCAGCAAAAGAGACCTGATGTCCAAAGAAGACATGATCGAGTTCAGCGGCACCGTGATGGAGCTGCTCCCAAACGCCATGTTCCGCGTGAAACTCGACAATGAACACTCCATCCTGGCCCACACCAGTGGCAAGATGCGCAAGAACCGCATCCGCGTGCTGGCCGGCGACCGCGTGAATGTCGAGATGACGCCCTATGACCTCAGCAAGGGCCGGATCACGTTTCGGTTCAAATAGCTTGCCGCCGCTGATCCTCGCCTCGGCCAGCCCACGCCGGCTGGCATTGTTGGCGCAAATCGGCATCACCCCCGATGCCGTCCTCCCCACCGACATCGACGAAACGCCGCGCAAGGCCGAGCCGCCGCGCCTGCTCGCCCAACGCCTGGCCCGCGCCAAGGCGGATGCCGCCGCGCGCCCCGATGCCTTCGTGCTGGCAGCGGACACCGTGGTCGCCCTCGGCCGCCGCATCCTGCCAAAAGCCGAGACCGAGGCCGAAGCGCGCGCCTGCCTCACCCTGCTGTCCGGCCGCCGCCACAGCGTGCTGACCGCAGTCGTGTTGCAAGCCCCGGATGGCCGCCGCGCCGAGCGCCTGGTCGACAGCACCGTCGGCTTCGCCCGCCTGACCGCGCCACAGATCGATGCCTACCTGGCCAGCGGCGAATGGCGCGGCAAAGCCGGCGGCTATGCCATCCAGGGCACTGCCGCCGCCCATATCCGCTTCCTGTCCGGCAGCCACTCCAATGTCGTCGGCCTGCCGCTGTTCGAAACCGCCCAACTGCTGCGCGGCCTCGGCTACATGCCGTGATCATCCGCGCGTCAGCCAGCCCCGGCGAAATCCGCGCCGTGGCCTTTGACGCGCTCGGCCCGCTGGACTATGCGATCGAACGCCCCGGCGCCCCGGACGGCGTCGGCGACCTGCATCGCGGCCGGATCACCGCCAGGCTGCCGGCACTCGCCGGCAGCTTCGTCCGCCTGCATGACGGCAGCGACGGCTTCCTGCCCGACAGCGCCGGCGGCGGCGCACCGGAAGGCACGATCCTGCCGGTACGCATCACCCGCGCCGCCCAGGGCGGCAAGGGCCCGCGCCTGACCGCCAAACTCGCGGCCGGCGAATTGGCCGGACCGGGGCCGATTGCCCTGTTGCACCGTGGCCCGGGGGCGGTGGCCCGCCTTGCCATGCTGCATCCCGCGGCACCGATCGAACTCGACAATGCCGCACTGCACGCCATCTTGCGGCCGGATCTCGGCGACCGCCTGATTCGAGTCGCCAGGGCTTTCGACGATTCGCTCGAGTCGGCCCTTGAATCCCTGATCGCGCCGAGCGCTGCCCTGCCGGGTGGCGCCAACATGACCGTCCACCCCACCCCCGCACTGACCGCGATCGACATGGACCTGAGCGCCGCCAGTGCCGGCCGCGGCGCCAAGGCACGCACCCATGACCAAGCCAATCGCGCCGCCCTGCCCGCGCTGGCGCGCCAGATCCGGCTGCGCAACCTTTCGGGCGCCATCGTCATCGACCTGGCGGGGCTCAGCGCGAAGCGGCGCGCCGCACTCGGTCCGGCATTTGCGGAGGCCCTGGCCGGCGACCCGCTCGCCCCGCGCTTTCTCGGATTCTCCGGCCTCGGCCTCGCCGAAATCCTGCGCCCGCGTGTCCACCCGCCGCTGCATGAGCTGCTGGCCGGGCCCCATGCCGCCGGGCTTGCCGCCCTGCGCCACGCGGCCGGCCAGGCCGCCAGCCGCCCGCATGCGCGCCTGGCCCTATACGCCGCCCCAGCGGTCATTGCAGCACTCCAGGCGGACCCGCTCGCCCTGCCCGCTTTCACCGCCAGCGCCGGTCACGCCATCACCCTGCGGGCGGTCACCGCACCGCTGCCGGCGCACTGGCGCATCGAGGAAGCCTCGCATGGCTGACCCGCGCCCCCCTGCCCCGCCACGTCCTTGCCCGATCTGCCGCAAGCCCGCGACTCCGCGCGATCGCCCGTTCTGCAGCCCGCGTTGCGCCGAGATCGATCTCGGCCGCTGGTTCCGCGAGAACTACCGAATTCCCACGGCCGAGCAAGACGGCGGGGACAAAGACGGGCCGGACGACGATATGACGGGTTGATTGCATCCCCGGGCCGGGCTATTCCCTCCTCCGCCAACAC
>JANXSA010000255.1 GCA_025352915.1 Rhodospirillales bacterium
ACCCGCCCCTCGCTGCGCTTGAAATACGGCAGCACATCGTCCCACGCCCAGCCCTGGTTGCCCAACTGCCGCCAGTGATCGTAATCCGCCGGCTGCCCGCGCACATACAGCAGCCCGTTGATCGACGACGACCCGCCCAGCACTTTCCCCCGCGGCCAGAACAGTTTTCGACCATTTGCCCCTGGGTCCGGCTCGGTCTCGTACATCCAGTTCACACTGGGATCGACGATGGTCTTGCCATAGCCGATCGGCACATGGATCCAGATATTGCGGTCCGCCCCACCAGCCTCCAGCACCACCACGCGCACGCCGGGATCCTCGGACAGCCGGGCCGCCACCACGCACCCGGCCGAACCCGCGCCGACCACGACATAATCAGCCTCGATGGTTTCCATGATGTCTCCCGGTTGCCTGGCGTCTCGACGGCGCACAGGATGCCCCGATGACCGCGATTGCGCCACCTCCGGAACTTCTGGCCGCCCTTGCCCGCATGGCCATCGCCGTGCCCGCCGGCACGCTGGGCCAACAGCTCACCGGCGGCGTCTCGTCGGATATCTGGCGCATCGACCTCCCTGACGGCGCGATCTGCGTGAAACGCGCGCTCGGCCGCCTGAAAGTGGCCGCCGACTGGCGCGCGCCGATCGGCCGCAACCGCTATGAGGCGGAGTGGATGCGCGTCGCCGCCGCCGCCGTCCCCGGATCAGTGCCGCGCCTGCTGGGGCAAGACGAGGAAGCCGGCGCCCTGGCCATGGCCTACCTCCCGCCCGAGACCTACCCGCTCTGGAAAACGCAACTCCGCGATGGACTCGCCGACTCGAGCTTCGCCGCCCGAGTCGGACAGCGAGTCGCCCGAGTCCACGCTGCAACATCCGTCGATTCATCGATTCCCAACCGTTTCCCAACCGACGAAATCTTCTACGACATCCGCCTCGCCCCCTACCTGCTCGCCACCGCCGCCAAACACCCCGACCGCGCCGCCGCCCTGCACGCCCTGGTCGCCACCACCCAAGCCAACAAGCGCTGCCTCGTCCACGGCGACATCAGCCCAAAGAACATTCTGGCCGGCCCCAACGGCCCCGTCTTCCTCGACGCCGAATGCGCCTGGTGGGGCGACCCCGCCTTCGACCTCGCCTTCTGCCTCAACCACCTGTTGCTGAAATGCCTCTGGACCCCGGCCGCGACCCAAGGCTTCCTGGCCTGCTACACCGCGCTGGCCGCCGCCTATCGCGCGGAAATCACCTGGGAGCCGCCCGAGTCGCTGGAAGCCCGCGCCGCCCGCCTCCTGCCCGGCCTGCTTCTCGCCCGGGTAGATGGCAAGTCGCCAGTGGAGTACATCACCACCGAACCGCCGCGCGCCATCGTGCGCCGCACCGCCCGCGCCCTGCTGGCCGATCCCCTCGATCGCCTGCAGGACGTACGCCACGCCTGGGAGGCAGAGCTAAACCGATGACCGAAACCGAGATCGTCTACGTCCACGGCCGCCGCGTCTGGGACAGCCGCGGCCGCCCCACCGTGGAAGCCGAGATCATGCTCGCCGGCGGCGCCGTCGGCCGCGCCATCGCCCCCGCCGGCGCCTCCACCGGCAGCGGCGAGGCCCTCGACCGCCGCGACGGCGGCCCAGCCTTCGGCGGCTACGACGTGACCCAAGCCGTCGCCGCCGTAAACGACGACCTCACCGAAGAAATCCTCGGCCGCGACGCCAGCGACCAGGCCGGGCTGGACGCCGCGATGATCAAGCTCGACGGCACCCCGGCCAAATCCCGCCTCGGCGCCAACGCCATCCTCGCAGTCTCCATGGCCAATGCCCACGCTGTCGCCGCCGAATCAGGAAAACCGCTCTACCGCCACCTCGGCGGCGACACCGCCGACCTCCTCCCCCTGCCGCAAATCCAGATTTTTGGTGGTGGCGCCCATGCCGGCCGCCGTATCGACATCCAAGATTTCATGGTCATCTGCCCTGCCGCGAAAAGCTTCGCGCAAGCATTGGACTGGACCGCCGAAGTCTACCGCCACGCCGGCCTCCTCATGAAAGAAGCCGGCCTGCTCCAGGGCGTCGCCGACGAGGGCGGCTGGTGGCCCGCCTTCACCACCAACGAACAGGCGCTGGAAATGCTCGTCCGCGCCATCGAACGCGCCGGCTACACCCCAGGCGAGCAGGTCGCCATCGCGCTCGACATCGCCGCCAGCGAATTCGGCCGCGCCGGCCGCTACAAACTCGGCCTGGAAGCCCGCGAACTCGACAGCGATGGCATGATTGAAATGCTCGGACGCTGGATCGACCGCTACCCGATCGTCTCCATCGAAGACCCCCTGGCCGAGGACGACCAGGCCGGCTTCGTCGCCTTCACCCGCGCCTACGGCCACAGGATCCAGATCGTCGGCGACGATTTCCTGGTCACCGAAGCCGCCCGCATCCACGAAGCGGCCGCCAGCGGTGCCGCCAACACCGTCCTGATCAAGCCGAACCAGCGCGGCACAATCACCGAAACCAAGGCCGCCTGGGACGCCGCGATTGCTGTCGGCTATGCCGGCATCGTCTCCGCCCGCTCCGGCGAAACCGAGGACACCACCATCGTCCACCTCGCCATCGGCTGGGGCTGCGGCCAGCTCAAGGTCGGCAGCTTCGCCCGCAGCGAACGCATGGCCAAATGGAACGAAGCCCTGCGCATCGAGGAGGCCCTCGGCCCCCTCGCCCGCTTCGCCGGCAGCACCATGCTCGGCCGTTCCAAGCCATGAACGTGCTGCTGCACTACAACGCCGGCCCGGCATTAAAAGCCCGCCTGACCGCCCTGCCCGGCCTGTCCCTGCGCTTCGTGCCAGAAGGCGACGACGACGCCCTGTTCGCCGCCCTGCCCGACACCGAAATCCTCTGGCACGTCCTGCAACCCTGCACCGCCCAGGTCATCGCCGCCGCCCCCCGCCTGCGCCTGATCCAAAAAATCGGCGTCGGCGTCAACACCATTGATCTCGACGCAGCGAAAGCCCGCGGCATCGCCGTCTGCAACCTCCCCGGCACCAATTCCCGCGCCGTCGCCGAAATGACCCTGCTGCTCATGCTGGCCACCCTGCGCCGCCTGCCGCAATTCGACGCCGCCCTGCGCGCCGGCACCTGGGCCACCCCGCCCCTGATCCAGGACCGCCTGGGCGAACTGGGGGCCAAGACCATCGGCCTGGTCGGCTTCGGCGCGGTGCCCGCCATCCTGGCCCCGATCCTCACCGCCATGGGCTGCCGCGTGCTTTACACCGCCCGCGCACCAAAACCCGAACTCCCCTACGAATACCGCGATCTCAACGCCTTGCTGGCCGAATCCGATATCGTCTCGCTGCACATCCCGCAAACCCCTGATACCACAAGGCTGATCGGCGCCCCGGCCCTCGCCCGCATGAAACCCGGCGCCATCCTGA
>JANXSA010000180.1 GCA_025352915.1 Rhodospirillales bacterium
TGTTCGGCGAAGGCGCGGCCGATGTGTTCGCCGATTAGCTTGGAGATGCCGTAGGGGTTGACCGGGGCGGGCTCGTGGGTGGTGGTCAGCGGAAAGTCGGCGAAGCGGTGGCCGGCCATGGTCCAGTTGGAGCTGGCGAAAACCACGCGTTTGGCGCCATGGCGGGCGGCGGCTTCGTAAATATTTTGGGTAAGGTCGATGTTGAGGCGTTGGACCGAGGCCCAGGAGGCGCTGGGGCTGGGGTCGCCGGCGAAGTGGATGATGGCGTCGGCGTTGGTGGCGTGTTGGGCCCAGGAGTCGTCGTAGGTTGAGAGGTCGGCTTCGGTGATGGCGGGGTTGCCGCCGGCGGTGCGGTCGAGCAGGCGGGTGGTCCAGCCGAGGCTGGTGAAATGGGCGTTGATCTTGGTGCCGAGATTACCGCGGGCGCCGGTGATCAGGATGGTCTTGGTCATTGGAGGCCCTTGGGTTCAGGGAAGGAAGATTCTTCTTTTTCTGAAGAAAAAAAGCAAAAAGACTTTTGTCCGTTTGCCTTATGGATGAGGGTTTTTTGGTTCTTTTTTTCAAAAAAGAACTGCTTTCTTTCTATGACTTGAGATTATCGAATGCGTCGATGCCGAGCGCGCCGCGCCAGGATTGGGTTTCCTCGGCCTTGGCGGGTTCCAGCGGAATGCCGGTGGCGTCGGCGATGCGGGTGATGCCGTTGAAGCCGGCGACGACGGCGGCGGCGTCGATCATGGCGGCTTCGCCGAGGGCGACGACCACGGCGGAGCGGGCTTGGGCCAGGTTGTCGGCGTTGGCCAGGATGGCTTCGGCGAAGGCGGACAGGATGCCGCCGGCTTGGATGCCGCTGGTGGGGTTGCCGTTCATGGCGGCTTGGAGGTCATAGGAACCACCGGTCGTCTGGCCGCTCGCACGGAGCAGGCTGAGATGACTGGTGGTTCAATAGATACACTGGTTCAGGGCGGCGGTGCGGGCGGCGAGCATTTCGATCTGGGCGTGGGAGATGGCGCGGAATTCCTGGGTGAAGTCGCGCATTTCGGATGAGCGGAGGTACATCGGTTCGAACAGGTCCCACCAGGCGATCATGGCTTCGGGGACGAGGCTGAGGGCGTGGTGGATGTGGCCGCGGCCGCGTTCGGGCGGGCCGGGGAGGCGGCGGTAGAGGTCGGGGGTGGGCGGGGTCCAGTCGTCGGGGAAGAGGACGGGCATCCAGGCGAGGCCGGGTTTTGTGCCGGGTGGGGTGATGCGGGTGGGCAGGCCGGGCATGGAGAGCGGGAGGTCGAGTGGGGCCTGGCCGATGCCGGCGCGGAAACTGTCGATGGCGACGGTGATGGCGACGATGGCGACGAGTTCGACGTAGTGGCCTTCGGTCAGGTCCGCTTGGTCCAAGTCTGGGCCGATCAGGCGGCGGTACCAGGTTTCGCCGAGGCGGCCGGAATCGGTACGGATGCGGTGGATGGCTTCGAGAGCCGGGGCGGGCAGGGTTGAGGTGGTGTCGTGGGTGCCGAGGACGGCGGCGGGGATGGCGGCGTGTTTGCGGGTGCGGCAGTGGGCGCAGAAGGCGGCGTGACGGGTTTCGGCGACGATGGCGGTGCGCTCGGCGCCGGTCCACCAGATTCCGGGGGTGCCGAGCCAGGCCCAGGCGGTGGCTTGGGCGGCGAGGAGCTCGGAACGGGGGAGTTCGGGGCGGGTTGTCATTTGTCGAGGATGGCGTTGGCGCAGCGCAGGGCGTGGCCGAGCTTGTTGGCGGCGCGGCGGGCGCTGACGCTGTGTAGGTGGGCGGCGTCGCTGCCGGGGGCGGTGGCGGCGAGGTCGCGCAGGGGTTGCAGAACCGCCCAGTCCGGGACCGGCAAGGCGGGGTCGTGGGCGAAGCGGTCGCTGGTGGCGTAGTCGATGGGGATGAGGGCGCGGGAGAGCGCCATCAGGGTGGCGTCGGTGCGGGCGGTTGCGGCGCGGCTGTGCAGGGTGTCGGCGGCGGCGCGCAGGGGGGCGAGGTCGAAGCGGTCGCCGAGGCTGGTGGCCAGGGTGGCGAGCTCTTCCTGGAGGGTGTGGGCTTGGGCGGCGAAGTCGAGGGGGAGGACGGGGTCGGTGAGGAGCTTGGTGACGGTGTGGACGAAGACCCGGGTGTCGCGGACGAGGTTGGCTTCGTCGACCTTGTCGATCAGGTCTTCGGGGGTGTGCCACCACCAGCCGAGGGCGTTGCGCATTTTCAGCTTGCTGGGGGGTTGTTCGGAGAGGCCGCCGAACATTGAGGGGATGCCGAGGCCGGGAAGGGAATCGTCGCTGGAGCGGTTTTTGCGCTTGCCGCTGTACTGGTGGCCGGTTTGTTCGGTGATGGCTTCGGCGGCCAGGGCGTGCAGCGGGGCCATGGCGGCGGCGTGGGCGAGTTCGGTGGCGCCGGTGCCGCCGGTGGAATCGACGTTCACGTGGGCGGCGCAGAGGCGGTCGAATTCGTCCCAGTGGTTGTCGACATACCAGGTGGAGCCGGAGTAGCGGCCGTGGCTGTGGCCGGACCAGAAGCAGATGCGCAGGTTGCGCTTCCAGCCGGCGCGCTGGGTGGCGGCGAGGCGGGCGGTTTCCAGCATGGTAGCGTTGGCGCTGCCGTTGTCCATGACGCCGTAATACCAGGTGTCGTGGTGGCCGCTGAACAGGATGAATGGTGCGTCGGGGTTTGGGGCGTTGAGGGTGGCTTCGAGGATGGGGGTTTTGCGCCAGCTGGTGTCGACTTCGGCGTGCAGGGTGACGCGGGGTTTCTCGCCGGCGGCGAGGCGGTCGCGCAGGGCGCTGCCGTCGGCGTTGGAGATGGTGCAGGCGACGGTGATGGGGAGTTGGGCGACGGTGTGCGGGTCCGGGTTGCCCCAGACCGGGGAGATGCACATTTCGTGCAAGTGGTGGTGCGGGCTGATGTGGAGCTGGCCGGCCGCACCGCCGGCGCGGGCGAGGGCGGCGACGACGGGGGTGGCGATGCCTTCGGCCATGACGATCTTGCCGCGGATTTCTTTTCCCGCGAAGTCGGCGGCGGTGCCGTCACCGACATAGATGAGGTCGGCGGTGAGGCCGGCGGCGGGGGAGGCGCGGCCCATGGAGTGGGTGATGGCGGTGAGGGTGATGCCGTCGGCCTCGACGCGGGCTTTGCCGGGGAGGCTGATATAGGCGTCGTGCAGGATGATTTGGGTTTTATAGCCGTATTCATCGAGGCGGGCCTGGACGTAGCGCAGGCTTTCGGCCTCGTCAGGGGTGCCGGACAGCTTTACCCAGCGGGCGAAGGCGCGGCAGTGGTCCATCAGCAGGGGGCCCGAGGTTTGCGCGGCGAGGGCGGAGAGGGGCAGGTCGGTCATCGCGGTGGCTCCTTCGGCAGCGTTGGGAGCGTAATGCCGGCGAGGGCGGGCGGCTAGGGGTGGTCGTGCGCGGCGGGGGCGCATAGGTTTGCGGTTCGATGCAGCATGGAGCGCGAGATGACCGAAACCGTTTCCAACCAGCCAGTGCTTGATGCCGACGAGTTGCTGGCCGGCATTCGCGAGTGGGTGGAGATCGAGAGCCCGACGACGGATGCCGCGGCGGTGAACCGGATGGTGGACAAGGTGCAGGCCGATTATGCGGCGATCGGGGCGCGGCTGGAGCGGATTGCTGGGCGGGACGGGTTTGGTGATCATCTGCTGGTGACCTCGCCGTGGGGCGGGGATGGGCCGGGGATTCTCGTGCTGAGCCATCTGGATACGGTGCATGACATTGGCACGTTGGCGGGGAAACTGCCGTTCCGGGTGGAGGGCGATGCCGCCTATGGGCCGGGTATCTATGACATGAAGGGGGGCGCGCACCTGGCGTTCGCGGCGATGCGGCATCTGGCGCGGCTGGGGCGTCACTCATCGTTGCCGATCCGGCATTTGTGTGTTTCCGAGGAGGAGATGGGCAGCCCGACCTCTCGGGAATTCATCATCCGCGAGGCGCGGCGGGCGAAGTATGTGCTGGTGACCGAGCCGGCGCGGGAGGGCGGGCGGATCGTGACGGCGCGCAAGGGGACGGCGCGGTTCGAGCTGCATATCAAGGGGCGGGCGGCGCATTCCGGGGCGCGGCATGAGGATGGGCGGAGTGCGATCAAGGAGCTGGCGCGGCAGATTCTCGACCTGGAGGCGATGACCGACTATTCCACCGGCGTTACGGTCAATGTCGGGGTGGTCTCGGGGGGCACGCGGTCGAATGTGGTGGCGGAGGAGGCGCGGGCGGAGATTGATATGCGGGTGCCGAACCCGGAGATCGGCGATGTGGCGGTGGCGCGGATGCTGGCGATCACGGCCTATGATCCCGATGTGACGCTGACCATCACCGGCGGGTTGAACCGGCCGGGGTATGAGAAGGGGGCGGCGATCGAGGCGCTGTTCCAGGAGGCACGGCGGATTGCGGCGGGGATTGGATTTGATTTGCAGGATTTGAAGACGGGCGGCGGGAGTGATGGGAATTTCACCGCGGCGCTGGCTCCGACATTGGATGGGCTGGGGGTGGATGGGGCTGGGGCGCATTCGGATGAGGAGCGGCTTTATGTTTCTTCGCTGGTGCCGCGGGCGAAGTTGCTTTTGGGGTTGTTTGAGGAGTTGTCATAATAGTTTTGTAATCGAAACAATAGCGGCATGCTGGGGTCAGGCCGGTTTGGGCATGGTTTTTGGTATTCGGCCGGGGCGGTAGCGGCGGATTTGGGCCGGGGTGTATTTCCCGTGATGGATCGGGGGACGGGGCGGCTTTTGCGGGCGCGCGCGGGGTTTGCGGGGTTTGGGCGGGAGGACGAGGGGGGGCGGAATGTCGATGCCGAGCATGTGGCAGAGCGGGCGCAGGCTGCGGCCGGCCTGGGGGACGGCTTTGAGGAATTCTTCGGCGTCGGGGCGGGCGAGGAGGTGGTTGAGCCGGCTGGCGTGACCGCGGACGCGAT
>JANXSA010000272.1 GCA_025352915.1 Rhodospirillales bacterium
CCGTCACCCCGCCTGCGGCTCCGCCACCGTCACCCCGCCTGCGGCTCCGCCACCGTCACCCCGCCTGCGGCTCCGCCACCGTCACCCCGCCTGCGGCTCCGCCATCAACCGCGGCGACCAGGGAGGCCAGCCCGGCGCCGGACTGGCCTTGGTATGGCCGTCGCTGGCCGAGATGCCGGTGTCGTTGGCCAGGGCCGCGGTGATCTGGGTGTGGCTGAGGGTGAAGGCGATGTCGGTGCTGCGCGCGTTGCCCGATGCGTCCACCGCCACGACGTGCAGCACGTGCGGCCCTTCGGACAGGGCACCGCCGGCCAGCACATCGAGGTCGGCCTTCGACAGGGCGAGGCTGCCATCGGTCGCGCGGCGCACCATCAGGTCGACGAACTGCGCCGCCGGCGCGCCGTCCAGCCCGGCGGTCAGCGCCAGCAGCCCGCCGGCATCGGTGGCGAAGCGACGCGTCTTGGCGGCAGCGGTATCGCGGCCGCCGACATGCAGGGTTGCCGGTAGCGCGCCAGCCACGATGCGGCTGGCGCCGTCCACCCGGCCGCCGATGATCAGGTCGTCGCCATCGTCGTACACGCCATTGACCGGATCGACGCCAACATGCACCCGCGCTGCCAGCAACGAGCCGCCGACGCGCAACTGGCCCAGGTAGCCCGCCCCGAAGCTGTCGGCATTGGTGCCGAGGCCACCAGGCCGTCCATCCGCGCCCAGCGTGGCGCCGATCTCGATATGCGCGCCCAGTAGCCCGCGGCCAACCGCCAGGACATGCAGCGACGATGCCGCCAGCGTACCGGCGAAATCGCCGCTGGTCTGGACCACGCCAACCTCGCCGGCGAAGCTGCCGGTCCAGGCGCTGCCGGCGGATCGCGCGTCGATGCTGCCGACATCGCCGGCCACTTGCCATGTGCCGCCCAGCAGCGCGCCCTGGACGAACTGCCAGGCGCTTGGACCGGTCAGTGTCGCGGTGACGGTGGTGCCGTCATCGATCCTGATAGATCGCGGTGCCGCCGGAACTGGCCAGCACCGTGCCGAGCGGCGCGGCGCTCAACAGCAATCGCGGTTCGTACGACTCGAACAGGATGGGCGCGGGCAAGATGGGCGCGGCCGTTGCCATAGCTGACGCCTGCGGCCCGCCATCGCGGCGGTTGCGCCACTAAAGCCGCCGGCGGCCATGGCGGTTGAGATTGCCGCCCGTGTCCGTAGGAGCCGCGTCACCAACACCGGGTCCAAACAGCTTCGGCATGGCTCTACTCTGCAGCCAAGCGCGATCCCGCACCCGGCAGGACCTGCGCTCAGCGCTTGCGCGCCTCACAGAATACCAAAGCACGCCTCTTTTCCCACTGGGCAATGCGGGTGGTGAGCGGGGGCGATGTCAGTAACGGGGCGCTACGGCCACGCCACCGCAGGCGGCAGGCTCATCAGGATCGCCTCCACGTTGCCGCCGGTCTTCAACCCGAACAGGGTGCCGCGGTCATGGATCAGGTTGAATTCGACATAGCGGCCGCGCCGGACCAACTGATGCTGGCGTTCCGCGGCGGTCCAGGGCTCGGCCATGCGGGCGCGGATGATGGCGGGATAGACGTCCAGAAAGGCCAGGCCGACATCGCGGGTGAAGGCGAAATCGGCCGCCACATCGCCGGAAAAATGCTGGTCGTAGAAGATGCCGCCGGCGCCGCGCGCCTCGTTGCGGTGCGGCAGGAAGAAGTAGCGGTCGCACCATTCCTTATACTTCGGGTAGTAGGCGGGGTCGTGGCGGTCACACGCGGCCTGGAACGCGCTGTGGAAGCTTGCGGCGTCGACCATGGCTTCCGGTGCGTCGAGCTTCATCGGCGTAAGGTCACCGCCGCCGCCGAACCAGCCCTTGGTGGTGACCAGCATGCGGGTATTGAAGTGGGCGGCGGGCACGCGCGGGCTGGCCATGTGGGCGACCAGGCTGATGCCGCTGGCCCAGAAGCGCGGGTCTTCGGCGGCGCCGTGGATTTGGCCGCGGAACTCCGGGCTGAACTCGCCCATCACGGTGGACACATTCACCCCGACCTTCTCGAACACCCGGCCTCGCATGACACTCATCACCCCGCCGCCGCCTTCAGACATGGGGGCGTTATCCTGTGTCGGCCGGGTCCAGGCGGTGCGTTCGAAGCGGCCCTGGGCGCCAGAGCCGTAGATCGACAGGCCGGCAGCCTCGTCCTCGATCGCCTCGAAGGCGTGACAGAGCCGGTCGCGCAGGCTTTCGAACCAGGCGCGGGCGTCATCCTTGAAGGCAACATGCGCCAAGGCAGGCGCGGGCTTGAAGGCAACATGCGCCAAGGCAGGCGCGGGGGGCGGTTCGGTCATGACGGTCTCCTCTTGGGGCCAGAATAGCCCAGGCAGGCCGTGTTGCGGAGGGCGCACGGCAGACCTATGGTGCCCAGGGCCGCAAAAAACCGGCTTGCGCCCTTGCCGCCCGCGCATGTTGGGCTTATTCGGCGTTCGACGGCTTCGTTGCGGTCGGGCTGGCGGTTGCCGCATTGCGCTGGCAGCCTCGGTCCGGGCAACAGGGCTCAGGCTGATGACGATCCGTGCGGGACAATTGCCGACACGCTGGCACGGGTCAGGGACGTAACGCCCCGCAAGGGCAGATCACTCGAGGTCACGTATGGCTGAAAGCGCCGCCGCCCCCCATGTCGCCCCAGAGATGGGCGGGGCCGAGGTCACGAAACGCGACTTCCTCAAGCTGGTCGCCGGCGCCGGCGCGGCCGTGGGCGCGGGCGCCATCGTCTGGCCGATGGTCGACAGCATGAATCCGGCCGCCGACGTGCTGGCGCTGTCCTCCACCACGGTAGACCTCGCCCCGGTGATCCCCGGCCAGGCGATCACCATCAGCTGGCGCGGCAAGCCGGTGTTCGTGCGCCACCGCACCCTGGACGAGATCGCAAAGGCACATGCCGACGACAAGGCCCGCCTGCCGGATCCGGCGGCCGATGCCACCCGAGTCAAGGTTGGCCGCGAACAGTGGTTGATCGTGGTCGGCATCTGCACCCATCTCGGCTGCATCCCGCTCGGCAACCGCAGCACCGAGGTGCGCGGCGAATACGGCGGCTGGTTCTGCCCCTGCCACGGTAGCCACTACGACACCTCGGGCCGCATCCGCCAAGGACCCGCGCCGGCCAACCTCGCGGTGCCCCCTTACGCTTTCGAGAGCGATACCAAGATCAAGATCGGCTGATCGCCGCATCACCCCACAGCTGAGAGCGATCGCAGCCTTCGGAGCACATCTACATGGCCGGCCTGCACAAGAGCGAAATTTCGAATCCAGTGCTCAACTGGATCGACTCACGCCTACCGATCTTCACCATGATCCAGAAAGAGTACGGGGTGTTTCCGACCCCGCGCAACTTCAACTACTTCTGGAACTTTGGCGCCCTGGCGATGATCAACCTGGTGATCATGATCGCCACCGGCATCTTTTTGGCGATGAACTACACGCCGCACGCCACCATGGCGTTCGACTCGGTCGAGCGGATCATGCGCGACGTCAATAACGGCTGGCTGCTGCGTTACGTGCACGCCAACGGGGCGTCGATGTTCTTCATCGTGGTTTATATCCACATGCTGCGCAGCCTCTATTACGGTTCTTACAAGGCCCCGCGCGAGTTGCTGTGGATCCTCGGCGTGATCATCTTGCTGCTGATGATGGCGACCGCCTTCATGGGCTACGTGCTGCCATGGGGACAGATGTCGTACTGGGGTGCGACCGTCATCACCAACCTGTTCTCGGCCTTCCCGATCGTCGGCGAGAGCATCGTAACTTGGCTGTGGGGCGGCTACTCGGTCGACAACGCCACGCTGAACCGCTTTTTCAGCCTGCACTACCTGCTGCCATTCGTGCTGGTGGGCGTGGTTTTCCTGCATGTCGCGGCACTGCACGTCACCGGGTCGAACAATCCGCTGGGCATCGACGTGAAGACGCCGCAGGACACGCTGCCGTTCCATCCGTACTACACGATGAAGGACAGCGTCGGCATCTGCGTTTACCTCCTGGTGTTCGCGATCCTGGTGTTTTTCGCGCCGAACTATCTCGGCCATTCCGACAACTACATTCCCGCTAATCCGCTGGTAACGCCGGCGCATATCGTACCGGAGTGGTACTTCCTGCCGTTTTATGCGATCTTGCGCTCGGTGCCTGACAAGCTTGGCGGCGTGCTGTTGATGTTCGGCTCGATCGGCGTGCTGGCCGTGTTGCCGTGGCTGGACACCTCGCCGGTGCGCAGCGCCAGTTTCCGCCCAGTCTACCGCATCCTGTTCTGGGTCCTGGTCCTGGCCTGTGTTGTCCTGGGTATCGCCGGCGGCAAACCTGCGGAGGGCGTATGGGTGTGGCTCTCGCGCGTGGCCACCGCCTATTACTTCCTGCACTTCCTGGTGATCCTGCCGATCCTGGGGAAATTCGAACGCCCATTGCCACTGCCCGAGAGCATCAGCCGCGCAGTTTTGGGCAGAGACGGGGGATTCGGCGGAGGAGGCGGCGGCCTTATGCCTGGTGGCGCCGTCGCCAAGCCGATGGAGAAGGCGTGATGAACTTCGTTCGAGTCGTCGCCGCCGCTGCCTTGCTCGCCTTCGCTGTGCCTGCGTCCGCCAACGCCGCGGCGGAGGAGATCAAGTTCCCCCCGCAGAACTGGAGCTTCAGCGGTCCGTTCGGTACCTTCGATCGCGCCAGCGCCCAGCGCGGCTTCCAGGTTTACAGCGAGGTCTGCGCCGCCTGCCATACAGTGAAGCAGGCCTATTACCGCGACCTCAAGGGCATCGGCCTGGAGCCCAAGGAGATCGAGGCGATCGCCGCCGCGGTAACGATCGCCGATATCGGCGATGACGGCCAGCCGATGGAACGCCCCGGCCGCCCATCGGACCGCTTTCGCTCGCCGTTCCCGAACGAGCGCGCCGCGCGCGCGGCCTATAACGGCGCCTATCCGGCTGACCTGTCGGTGATCGTGAAGGCCCGTGCCGGGGGCGCCGACCAGCTCTATTCGCTGCTCGTCGGCTACGACAAGCCGCCCGCCGACATGAAGATCGGCGACGGTTTGTACTACAACAAATACTTTACCGGCCACCAGATCGCCATGCCGGCGCCGCTGAGCGATGGCCAGGTGGAGTATGCCGACGGCACCCGCGCCTCGGTCGAACAGATGTCGCGCGACGTCACCACGTTCTTCGCCTACATCGCCGAACCGGAATCGGAGGTGCGCAAGCGCCTCGGCGTCAAGGTCGTGTTGTTCCTGCTCTTCATGACCGGCATCACCTACGCCGTGAAGCGCCGCGTCTGGGCCGACGTCCACTGACCGATCCGATCTGACATGATCGCCGCCGCGCCCTGCTCGGGCGCGGCGGCTTTTTTTTGAGATCCCTCCACCCCGCCAACAACCGAGGCCCGCATGAGCAGCATCAAGCCAGTGATCGGCATCATCGGCGGCTCCGGCCTCTACGATATCGAGGGCCTCGAACGCACACGTTGGGTCAAGGTCGCCACCCCCTGGGGCGACCCGTCCGACGAACTGCTGGAAGGCTGGCTCGGCGACACGCGCTGCGTCTTCCTCCCCCGCCACGGCCGCGGCCACGCGATCTCGCCCACCGAGCTGAACTACCGCGCCAACATCGACGCGCTGAAGCGCATGGGCTGCACCGACGTGATCTCGCTCTCCGCCGTCGGCAGCCTGAAGGCCGAGTTGCCGCCCGGGCATTTCGTCATCGTCGACCAGTTCATCGACCGCAGCTTCGCGCGCGAGAAGACCTTCTTCGGCACTGGCTGCGTCGCCCATGTCTCGGTCGCCCACCCGGTCTGCCCGCGCATCGGCGACGCCGCCGAAGCCGCCGCCCGCCGCATCGGCCTGCCGGTCACCCGCGGCGGCACCTACCTGGTGATGGAAGGCCCGCAATTCTCCACCAAGGCGGAAAGCGAGCTCTACCGGTCCTGGGGTTGCGCGGTGATCGGCATGACCAACATGCCGGAAGCCAAACTCGCCCGCGAAGCCGAGCTTTGCTACGCCACCATCGCCATGGTCACCGACTACGATTGCTGGCACCCCGACCACGACCACGTCACCGTCGACGCAATTGTCAAAGTGCTGCTGAGCAATGCCGATAACGCGCGCACCCTGGTACGCGAACTGGTCCCCAGCCTCGGCCAGCCGCGCGACCTGTGCTCGGCCGGCTGCGACCGCGCGCTGGAACACGCGCTGATCACGGCCCCCGCGAAGCGCGATCCGGCGATGCTGGCGAAACTTGATGCTGTTGCGGGGCGAGTGCTGGGGTAAGCAAGGCTGGGCTCTGCCCGACCCGCCAGGGGCCAAGCCGCTGGACCTTAATGGTTAGAAGTTTTTTGGTTCTTTTTTTCAAAAAAGAACTTCTTTCTGAACCCTTGGCGTGCCCGCTTTCCGCGCCTAAACACCGCCCCATGACCGACGCCATACGCGCCGACGGCTTGACCAAGCGCTACGCCGCCACCCTGGCCGTCGACGCCATTTCCTTCACCGCCCCGATGGGCGCCATCATTGGCCTGCTCGGCGGCAATGGCGCCGGCAAGACCACCACCATCGCCATGCTGATGGGCCTGCTCATCCCCACGGCGGGAACGATCCACGTCCTCGGCCACGACATGGCGACCGACCGCTTCGCCGCCCTCGCCCGGATGAACTTCTCCTCGCCCTACGTCGCCCTGCCGGCCCGCCTCTCGGTGGCCGAGAATCTCCGCGTCTACGGCCATCTTTACGGCGTGCGCCAGATCGAAAAGCGCATCGCCGAACTGGCCGCCGAACTCGACCTCAATGACCTGCTAGACCGCCCCGCCGGCCAGCTTTCCGCCGGCCAGAAGACCCGCGTCGCCCTGGCCAAATCCCTCATCAACCGCCCCGAACTGCTCCTGCTCGACGAGCCCACCGCCAGCCTCGACCCCGACACCGGCGACATGGTCCGCACCTGGCTGGAGCGTTACGCGGCCGAGACCGGCTGCACCATCCTGCTCGCCAGCCACAACATGGCCGAGGTCGAGCGCCTGTGCAGCCACGTGCTGATGATGAAGCAGGGAAAAATCGTCGACCGCGGCAGCCCCGCCGACCTGCTCGCCCGCTATGGCCGTGACGACCTGGAAGACGTCTTCCTCGACATCGCCCGCAACCGCCGCGAAGGCACCCCATGAATAGCGCGCGCCGCATCTGGGGCCTGATGTACCGCCACCTGGCACTTTATCGCCGCTCCTGGCCGCGCCTGCTCGAACTGACTTACTGGCCTACCCTGCAAATGTGCATCTGGGGCTTCACCTCCGCCTTCATCGCCAGCCGCATCGGCGTCGGCGGCCAGGTCGCCGCCGGTATCCTGCTGGGCGGCGTGCTGCTCTGGGAGGTCGCCCTGCGCAGCCAGATGGGCATGGCGATCTCCTTCCTGGAGGAAATCTGGTCGCGCAACCTCGGCCACGTCTTCGTCTCGCCGCTGCGTCCGTGGGAGCTGGTCGCCGCCTTGATCGCCATGAGCGCCATCCGCATGGTCATCGGCGTGCTGCCCGCCATCCTGCTCGCCTGGGGCCTCTACGCCTTCAACCTGTTCGACCTCGGCCCGGTGCTGATCCTGTTCGCCATCAACCTGATGGCCATGGGTTGGTGGATCGCGCTCGGCGTCATCTCGCTGATCCTGCGCCACGGCGCCGGGGCCGAGGCGCTGGCCTGGTCGGTGCTGTTTGGCATCACCCCTTTCGCCGCGGTGTTCTACCCGGTCAGCATCCTGCCCGCCTGGCTCCAGCCGATCGCCCTGGCCCTGCCCGCCGCCCATGTCTTCGAAGGCATGCGCGCTGCCCTGGACACCGGCCTCATCCACTGGGACCACCTCGCCTGGGCCATTGGCCTCAACATCGCCTGGACCTTGGCCGCCGCCCTGCTGTTCGCCCGCCAGTTCCGCGCCGCCCGCGTCAGCGGCGCCCTGCTCTCGATCGGAGAATGACCGCCATGAAACCCACTGCACGTCCCACTGCGATCTGGCTCATCCGCCACGCTTTGGTCGAGGAATCCGCCCGCGCCTTCCTCTACGGCAGCACCGACGTGCCGCTGTGCGAAACCACCCTGCGCGACCAGACCCCGATGTACGCCGCCCTCGCCAAACGCCTGCCCAGGCCGGCCCACTGGGCCTGCACCCCCCTCTCCCGCACAAGCCGCACCGCCGAGGCAATCTTCCGCGCCGGCTACCCCACCCAGCCGCTCGAAGTCATCCCCGGCCTGATCGAACAATCCATGGGCGACTGGCACGGCACCCGCCACGCCGAACTTCCCGCCAAGCTGGCCGAGCCACCCCACCCGTTCTGGCCGCTCTCCGGCACCGAGCACCCGCCCGGCGGCGAAAGCATGGCCCACGTCATCAGCCGCACCGGCGAAGCCCTCGAAACCATCGCCGCCCAACACCCCGGCCAGGACATCGTCATCGTCAGCCACGGCGGAACCATCCGCGCCGCCGTCGCCCATGCCCTCGGCATCAGCGCCACCAACGCCCTGCACCTGTCCGTGCATAATCTCGGCCTGACCCAACTCGAACGCGAACCCCTCGGCTGGCGCGTCGTCTGCGTCAACGAGGCGCCGGGGTATTGAGTAAGCAAGGCCAGGGCTCTGCCCTGGACCCGCTGGGGCCGGCGGCCCCAGACCCCATTCATCAAGCGCCTTCGGCCAAGGGGGCCGTCGAGGCCTGCATGAAAGCCTCGACGGCCCCCATGGCCGAAGGCGCTTGATGAATGGGGTCTGGGGCCGCCGGCCCCAGCGGGTCCAGGGCAGAGCCCTGGCCTTGC
>JANXSA010000278.1 GCA_025352915.1 Rhodospirillales bacterium
CTTCTTTTTGTTCACAAAAAGAAGGTTTTTTACTGTTGGACGTCTTCCAGGATCATTGCAGCGCCTTTTTCGCCGATCATGATGGTTGGGGCATTGGTGTTGCCGGAAGTTAGGGCGGGCATCACCGAGGCGTCGATGACGCGCAGGCCTGTTATGCCGTGTACGCGCAGGCGGGGGTCGACGACGGCGGTGGGGCCTTCGCCCATTCGGCAGGTGCCGACGGGGTGGTACAGGGTGTTGCCGTAGTTTCGCATGTAATCGAGCAGGTCGGCGTCGGATTGCACGTGGGCGCCGGGCAGGGTTTCGAGGACGCTGTGTTGGGCGAGGGCGGGGGCGGCGAAGATGTTGCGGGTCAGGCGGATGCCGGCGCCGAGCACGGTTTGGTCCGAGGGGGCGGAGAGGTAGTTGGGCTGGATGCGCGGGCGGGCGAAGGGGTCGGGCGAGGTTGCCATGATGGTGCCGCGGCTGTCGGGGCGGACCGGGCAGACGGCGACGGTCATGCCGGCTTCGCGTTCGAGTTTGCCGAAGCGGACGGGGTCGTAGCTGGCGGGGGTGAAGAGGAGTTGCAGGTCGGGGCTGGCCAGGCCTTCACGCGAGTCACAGAAGACCTGGGCGGTGGTGACGCCGGCGGTGAGGGCGCCGCGGCCGGCGACGGCGAATTTGACGGCTTCGCCGAGCAGGCGCAGGCCGGTGGCGAGCTGGTTGGTGGAGATGCTGCCGGTCACGCGATGCGAGACGCGGGCGACGTAATGGTCCTGGAGGTTGGCGCCGACGCCTTGCAGGTTGTGCAGGGTTTCGACGCCGATGGATTGCAGGTGCTCGGCCGGGCCGATGCCGGAGATTTGCAGCAGGTGGGGCGAGTTGACCGCGCCGCCGCAGACGATCACTTCACGGGTGGCGCGGAGTTCACGCAGGGTGCCGCCCTGGTTGCCCCCCTGGCGGAACGTCACGCCGACGCAGCGCTTGCCTTCGAAGATCAGTTTGCCGGCCTGTGCGTTGGTTTCGACTTTCAGGTTGGCGCGGTCGCGCACTGAGGCGAGGAAGGTTTGGGCGGTTGAGCCGCGCCAGCGGCCGAGGCGGGTGTTTTGCGAGTAGCCGACGCCGGTTTGTTCGCCGTCGTTCAGGTCCGGGCGGAAGGGGTGGCCGGCCTGTTGCGCGCCTTCGACGAAGCGGTGGGTGAGCGGCAGGACGGTGCGGTAGTCCTCGACCTGGAGTACGCCGGTTTTGCCGCGTAGCTCGGATTTGCCTTGGATGTAGTTTTCCGATTTGCGGAAGTAGGGCAGGACTTCGTCGTAGCTCCAGCCGCGGCAGCCCATTTGCGCCCAGCCGTCGAAATCGGCGGCGTGGCCGCGGACGTAGAGCATGCCGTTGATCGAGGAGGAGCCGCCGAGGACGCGGCCGCGCGGCCAGTGGATGGGGCGGCCGGCGGTGCCGGGTTCGGGTTCGCTGGCGAACATCCAGTTCACGCTGGGGTTGTGGATCAGCTTGAGCACGCCGGCGGGGATGTGGATCCAGGGCAGGCGGTCGCGCGGGCCGGCTTCGAGCAGCACGACGGTGGCGCCGCTTTCGGCCAGGCGGGCGGCCACTACGCAGCCGGCCGAGCCGGCGCCTACCACGATATAGTCCGGGTTCATCGCTGCATCTCCTTGGATTGCCGGAGTCTCGGGCCTTGGGTTGGTGCCGGCAAGGGGGGGGCGAAGGGAGGGAGGAAGTCTTCTTTTTGTGAACCAAAAGAAGCAAAAAAACTTTATCCGATGGCGTGGGGCAAAGCGTCGGATGCCGGGTGGGCAGCGTGGGTCCTTCGGTTCCCTCAGGATGACGAAATAGGGGGGAAATGGATGAAGTTTTTTTGCTTCTTTTTGTTCACAAAAAAAAGGTTTTTGTCTTTTTTCTTCGCAGGATTCTGCCAAGGACAGACATTGCGGACCACCGCATTGAACCGGCCGGTGGCGGCCGGGCATTCCATGGATTGCGTAATTGTCGCATACGATGGCCTTGCGGTGTTTATCCGCTTCCCTTTTGCGCAACAGTCGGTAAAGAGCGAAGGGGATGGTCCAAGCAACATAGCCGCGCTGCCCTGGCCCCATTGCGGGCCGGTCACATCGTTGGATAGGGAAGGGGGCGCTGCTCGTGAAACCTTTGTTGGCGTTCAGCGGCCTGGTGGACTCGGTCAACCAGTTCCTGGGCAAGATCTGCGACTGGTTGATCCTATTGGCCTGTGTGGTCAGCGCAGGCAACGCGATGGTGCGCTATGCCTATGACACCAGCTCGAATGCGTGGCTGGAAGTGCAGTGGTATATGTTTGCCTGTGTGGTGATGCTGGGGGCCAGCTATACGCTGAAGAAGAACGAGCATGTGCGGGTTGATCTCTGGTACATGACGCTTAGCCGGCGCGGGCAGATCTGGGTGGATATCACCGGGATTGTGCTGTTTCTGCTGCCGACCTGCCTGTTGCTGGCGTGGTTGTCCTGGCCGTTCTTTTTGCAGAGTTTTCCCAGCGAAGTTTCGACCAATGCCGGCGGGTTGTTGCGCTGGCCGGTGAAGCTGCTGATCCCGGTGGGCTTTGTGCTGGTGGCGCTGCAGGGGGTGTCGGAGCTGATCAAGCGGATTGCGGCACTGCAGGGGCACGATATTCCCGACCTTGAGGCGCATTACGAGAGGCCGATGCAATGATCCCGCTGGAGTTGATGCCGCCGCTGATGTTCGGCGGGCTGGTGGTGTTTATGCTGTTCGGCTTTCCGGTGGCGTTCTCGCTGGCTGCCGTCGGGCTGTTTTTCGGGTTTATTGCGATCGAGCATGGGTTTTTTACCTTTCCGTTCCTGCAGGCGATCCCCGGGCGGGTGTTCGGGAGTATCCTGGCGAACGATCTTTTGCTGGCGATCCCGTTCTTCACCTTCATGGGCGCGATATTGGAACGATGCGGGTTGGCCGAAGACATGCTGGAAAGCATGGGTCAGTTGTTCGGGCCGCTGCGCGGGGGGTTGGGCTATTCGGTCATCATCGTCGGGTTCATCCTGGGCGCGATTACCGGGACGGTGGCCGCCCAGGTGATTGCGATGGCGCTGATTACGATGCCGGTGATGATGCGCAACGGTTATAATATTCGCTATGCCACCGGGGTGCTGGCGGCGTCGGGCACCATTACCCAGCTGGTGCCGCCGTCGCTGGTGCTGGTGGTGCTGGCCGACCAGCTCGGCAAGTCGGTCGGCGACATGTATCTGGGGGCGTGGGGCCCGTCGCTGGTGCAGATCGCGTTGTTTGCCGGCTATACTTTCATGCTGTCGATATTCCGGCCGCATTATTTGCCGCCGGTGGCGCGCACGCTGGTTGGGCGGGCGCTGATCATCAAGGCGATGTGGGGGATCATCCCGGCCTCGGTGCTGATATTCCTGGTGCTGGGCACGATCATGATGGGCCTGGCGACGCCGACCGAGGCGGGTGCGATGGGGGCGATCGGGGCGATTGTGCTGGCGGTGGTGCGTAATGCGCCGCTGACGCGCGCGGACCGCGCGGTGGCGATGGCGGGGCTGGTGGCGGCGCTGGTGGGCACGCTGATCGGGTCTTTCGCGTTCAAGTCGGTGCCGTTCAAGATCGTCTTCACGGTGATGTTCGCCTCGATCATCTGGCTGTGCTGGTGCGCATGGCGGACCAAGGAACTGCATGACCTGTTGGTTCAGGCGTTCCAGATGACGATGCGGATCACCTCGATGGTGGCGTTCATCCTGGTGGGGGCGACGTGTTTTTCGATCACCTTCGCCGGCGTGGACGGCAATCTGTGGGTTGAGCACTGGCTGACCGGGCTTCCCGGTGGGGTGTGGGGCTTCCTGGTGGCGGTGAACCTGTTTGTGTTCTTCATCGCGTTCTTTCTCGACTTCTTCGAGATCGCCTTCATCATCGTGCCGATGCTGGCGCCGGTGGCGGCGAAGATCCTGACGCCGGTGGTGGGGGCGGATGCGGCGCTGATCTGGTTCGGGGTGATGTTGTGCGTGAACATGCAGACCTCGTTCATGCATCCGCCGTTCGGGTTTGCGCTGTTTTATCTGCGCAGCGTGGTGCCGAAGGAGATCAAGACCTCGGACATCTACTGGGGCTCGCTGCCGTGGGTGGGGCTGCAACTGATCATGGTGGTGCTGGTGGTCGCGTTTCCGGTCATGGTCACGGGGCTGCTGGATGGCGACTCCAAGGTCGATCCGAGTACGGTGAAGATCGATGTGGCGCCGCCGGCGGTGGTGGATGACGATGCGCCGCCGCCATCGTTTGGTTCGGCGCCGGCCAAGCCTTAGGGCCTGGGGCGGAGTAATACCAACCGTCTTATTCGACGACTCATATAGGGCTAGGAATCGGCTGAGAACTCCGATTCGATACCTCCTGTCATAACATGCTGACGGTGGAGGTTTTGATGAGTGCCGGTGTGCGGATCATCCGTCTGGATCATA
>JANXSA010000316.1 GCA_025352915.1 Rhodospirillales bacterium
CGCCTCGCCCGTCACCTGCGCCGCCACCTGGATCGCCGCCCCAAACCCCGACGAGGCAAACAGCGTATTGCCGCTGATCGTGTTCCCCGTCGTCAGCCCCGGCGCAATTCCCGCTTCGCCCACAAAGATCTCGGCATGCGACACCACATGCGTGCCGCCGCTATCCACCATGTTGTCATGCACGACATTGCCGGTGATCGTATTGCCGAACGACGATAATATATCGATCCCGCACCCATCATTGCCGAAGATATGGTTGCCGCTGACCACCGTATTGCCGGACCAGTGATCCAGCGTGATCCCGTTGCCATCGATCGAGCTGCCATCGCGCTGATAGGCGACGATGTTGTTGCTGATCGTGTTGTCCTTGCCCGCCGGGTCCGCCGCCGAATCGGCATAGGCATGGATCGCGCTGATCCCCGGCAGCCGCGACAGGCCATTATTCACCACCGTGTTGCCGTCCACCAAAACCCGGCTGCCGTGCAACAAAATCCCCTGCTGCCCGTTGCGAAAGATCGTATTGCCGCTGACCTCGATCTCCTGCCCCAGCACCGCGATCGCGTCATCCAGCCAGACCCCGACATAGTCATTGTCATGGATCTCATTGCCGATGATCCGGTTCGAAACCGCACCATCGCCCTGCACCAGCACGCCCCCCAGCCCATAGCCGATGTCGCAGTTCCGCACCGTGCTATTCACCGTGCCGCCGCTCAGCAAAACCCCAAATCCCAGCCCGCCGGCAATGTCGAGATTCTCCAGCGTGACAAAGGCCGCCCCGGTGATCGCCACCGACCCCTCCACCATCGCCCGCCCAACACCATACGAACCAACCACCACCGGCCGCGCCGCGCTGCCCACGGTGGTGATGGCAAACCCGCCCACCACCGTCCCCCCGCGCAGCAACAGCGTGTCCCCCGCCTCCACCAGGAAAGTGCCAAACGCATTGAACGGCGCTGCCTCCGACCCGTCGCCGCCATCCGCCGCCCCGGGATCGAAAAACAACACCCGCCCACCCAGCGCCGCCGCCGCAAACTCGGGCGCCACCCAAGCCACCTCCGCCAAGGCCGGCTCGTCCTGCGAATCCGCCCGCCAGCCGGCGCGCTGCTGCAACAGCCGGTCAATCATCGGTGCAAATCTGAAACACCACTATATGCAGCACGATTCCCCCTGACTCAGCCACGGTCACTTTAAGTATACCGATGCTTACAGCCGGGTTTCCGTGCGCCGCGAAGCCACAATCAGGTGAACAGGAAGGAAGCACGTTCTTTTTTGGAAAAAAGAACCAAAAAACTTTCCTCCATTGCCCCCGCCGCCGCTCGCGCTACTCTGGCGCAAATACCACAGGAAACGCCCACCAATGGACCAGATCGTCCCGCCGACCATCCCCACCAACCCGGTCACCCCGGCGCTCATGGAACAGCTCCGCGCCATCGTCGGCGATCGCGGCCTGCTGGAAAACGCCCTGGACATCCGCCCCTTCGTCACCGACTGGCGCGGCCAACTGGCGGGCAACGCCGCCGTCGTCGTCCGCCCCAACAGCACCGAGGAAGTCGCAGCCGTCGTCAAACTCTGCCACGACCACGACATCGCCATCGTCCCCCAGGGCGGCAACACCGGCCTGATGGGCGGTGCCACCCCCTGGCCCGCCCATACCGGCATCGTCCTCTCGCTGGGCCGCATGAACCGCGTCATCGAAGTCGACGCCCCCGGCCACACCATGACCGTCGAGGCCGGCTGCGTCCTGCAAACCCTCCAACAACTCGCCTCCGACCACGACCGCCTCCTCCCCCTCAGCCTCGGCGCCCAGGGCAGCTGCATGATCGGCGGCAACCTCTCCACGAACGCCGGCGGCGCCCAGGTCCTGCATTACGGCAACACCAGAAACTTCGTCCTCGGCCTAGAAGTCGTCCTCCCGAACGGCGACATCTGGAACCGCCTCCGCGCCCTGAAAAAGGACAACACCGGCTACGACCTCAAACACCTCTTCATCGGCGCCGAAGGCACCCTCGGCATCATCACCAAAGCCGTCATCAAGGTCTGGCCAAAACCGAAAGACATCGCCACCGCCTGGCTCGCCATCCCCTCCGTCCAAGCCGCCGTCGACCTCCTCGCCGAAAGCCACGCCGCCTCCGAAGACAGCGTCACCAGCTTCGAAATCATGCACCGCCTCAGCCTCGACGGCGTCTTCACCTACGTCCCCGGCACCCAGGACCCGCTGCCCCAAACGAAAGATCGGGCGTCGCCCTGGTACATCCTGACCGAATGGTCCTCCACCCGCCCCAAGCCGGCCGGCGCCGAAGGCATGGCCGAACGCATGGAAACCTTCCTCGCCGACGCCATGGAACGCGGCCTGGTCGAAGACGCCACCATCGCCCAATCCGAAGCCCAGTCCCGCGCCATGTGGGCCATCCGCGAAGGCCACGCCGAAGCCAGCCGCAGCGAAGGCCCCGCCATCAGCTACGATATGTCCGTCGCCACCTCAAAAATCCCCGCCTTCGTCGACGCCGGCAACGAAGCAGCCAAAGCCGTCCTCCCCGGCATCCGCCTCTCCCCCGTCGGCCACATCGGCGACGGAAACCTCCACTACGGCTTCAAAGCCCCGGAAGGCATGACCCGCGAAACCTTCACCCAATACAAACCCGCCATCACCCGCGCCATCAACGACCTGATCCGCGATTTCGGTGGCTCAATCTCCGCCGAACACGGCATCGGCCAAGAAAAACTCGACGAACTCGCCCACTACGCAAGCCCCGTCGAACTCGCCACCATGAAATCCATCAAAGCCGCCCTCGACCCCAAAAACCTCATGAACCCCGGCAAGATCATCCGAATGGCGGGGTAACGCTCCCCCCTCGAAGCCCCCCGGCCCCACGCCGTCATTGCGAGCGCAGCGAAGCAATCCAGACTTGCCACCCCGCAGGCAGGTCATAGGACCGGATCGCATAGCTCGCTCGAAGCGATTATTGGCATGAGAAATGAAAGAAGAGTCAAAAATGAAGGCAAGCACCTTCTTTTTGTGAACAAAAAGAAGCAAAAAAACTTTATCCGTTTGGGACCGCACCGTGCGAGCGGCTCCGCCGCATTCGATCTAGTTCTCCTATGCTGCAGCGCATGGAGCATCGACCTGTGTTTGTTGGAGAAATATAGACTCTCGCAACGGTCAGAGGTGACCGGTTGCGGAATGTCTGGGTTGGGGAGGTGGGCAGCGAGAAGCAGACACTCCCGCGCAATAGTCTTAAGCCCATGGCTGGGCGTGGATTATGCGCCTCAATTCGCTCCGAATAGACATAGCCGAACCAGCGAGATCTACGGTCGCAAATGCAATTGAATGTCCTTGAATTGTGGCATGCTCGTAAAGCTGCAAGCCGACCGCTGGATGCAAGAACAAACCTGCCGCGATGGCCCACCGCTGATCGATGCCCTCCTGAGATCGAAGGTAGGCGTACATCTGGTAAAGATATCCGCTCTTCAGACTTGCATCACCAAAGCGGCCGACCCCCAAAATGGATGTGAATTTGGTGTCGATCACAAGCCTTCTGGCAACGCCCGGCGCGTCGATTACGATGTCGGTCACCATGCGCGGGAGAATTGTGCCAAGTTGCGGTGACGCGGATGACAACTGCCATTCGAGGGGAATGCTACCACGCACGGACCACCCAAGCGGTTCAAGATCGACGCGGGCAAAGCCGAGGATCGCCTTCTCGAACAACCGACGCACCCATGCCTCTTCCCGATCTGGAGCCATCAGTGGCGTTGCGCCCGCATCTTCAGTGGGAAGGGCCAAATCGAAGGCCAAGCGAGCAAGGGCAACCATGAATCGGTCGGCAGCGTCGTTTCTCCCGATTTGGTCGGCGGCAAGTTCGGCGCGAGATGGGCGGCCTCCCCCGACACCCGCCCGGCCGAGCGTCGCTGACAAGGCGCGGCATTGGCGGATCAGGTCGTTGCGGAACGTGTCAACGACTTTGATACAGCCGGGTTTGGAATTTAAGCTCGGTTAGGAGGCGTCGATTGCGTGTCGTCGTGCTGGGCGAGTCAGGCAG
>JANXSA010000343.1 GCA_025352915.1 Rhodospirillales bacterium
TCCGGGTGCCAAGTCATGGGATCAAAGGGCCCCCGGCCCTTTGCCGCCGGAGGCTTGCTTGCCTTAAGCCGGAACCTCTGTGCGCAACAACCTTCGCACCAGCACTGCCGCGAGGATCGGCGGCAGGGTGAACACCGTGAACAACCACCCCGCCGCATCCGACGCGCCCGCGACCCCGCCGGGCTCGGCAATCCCAGCCAGGTTCGTCACCATACCCCCGAGTGCCGAGCCAAAGGAGTACGACGTCATCAGCACGATGGTGATCGACGCCGCCGCCACGTCCTTCTCGTTGTCGTCGGCGAAGGCGAACACCCGCGGCCCCAGATGCGGCCAGGCAAAGCCGATGCCGAACCCCATCGCCGTCAGGCACAGCCCGATCACCATCACCGCCCCGCCGCTTTCGTCGTGCACCGGCATCACCGCCGACAGCAGCGCGATGCTCATCGCCATCACCAGCGGCCCGCCGCGCATCGACAGCAACACCCGCGCCCGCCCGCCGCCGGAGGACAGCACCGAGCCGGTGGTCCATCCGGCGGACATCACCGCCGAGAGATAACCGGCATGAAGCGGCGTCATCCCGTGCAGCACCTGGAGGAAATACGGCACGAAGATCTCGGTGTTCACCCCGAAGGACAGCATCATCATCGCGCCATAGGCCGCCCCCAACGGGGTCGCCGGATTTGTTCCCCCGCGCGGCAACAGCCGCAACGGCCCGGTCGATTCCAGCCGGAAGAACCACGCCATCCCGGCGGCCGCCACCGCCAAGCCAATCAGGTTGCCCTGCATCGAGCCCGAGGTGCCACCGACGGACACGGCCATCACCGACGCCGCCAGCACGCCAAGATTCAGCAACGCCATCGCCGTGCGTGGCGCCGGTCCGCGCGCCAGGTCGCGCGGCAAGGCCACTGCCACCAACAGCGCCATCAGCGGCACCAACGCCAGCGTCGACCAGAACGCCCAGCGCCAGGCGCCATACTCGGCAAAGATCCCGCCCACCGCCGGCCCCGCCAATGTCGCGATCCCCCAGGCGGCCGAGATCACCGACAGCGCCCGCGACCAAAGTGCCGCTGGGAACAGCAGCCGCACCATCGAGAACGATAGCGCCGACAGCAGCCCGGCCCCCAACCCCTGCAACAGACGCGCTGCCAGCAGCACCGCCATGTTCGGCGCCAGCGCGCAAGCCGCCGTGCCCAGCCCGAACAGCACCAGCGCCAGCCGATACGTCCCTTGCCCGCCCAACCGGTGCAGCAGCCGCGAACAGGTCGAGCCGCCAAGCAGCGATGCCACCACATACAGCGTGGTGCTCCAGGCAAAGAACGGCATCCCGCCGATATCGCGCACCACGCTGGGCATCACCGTGACGACGATGAAGGTGTTGACGGCATGCAGGATCATCCCGGCGCCGACCACCATGCAGGCGGCGAGATTTTGCCCGTGCAGCATGTCGCCCCAACCCGGGACGGGTGTCGGTTCGCTATCTGATGGCATGTCCTGGTCCCTCTTGCGCGCAACCATGCCGTGCCCCAGGGCTTTCAGCAAAGAGGGGCTTTCAGCAAAGTGGGCGCTGTGCTTATGGGAGCGGGACAGGGAGACGGGCATGAAGATTGCAATTCTCGGCGGCGGCGGGTTCCTCGGGCGGCGGGTCGCCGATCGCCTGGCCGCTACCGGCACGCTCGGCGGCCGGATGATCACCGGCATGACCCTGTTCGATATCGCAGCGCCACCGGCGCCCAAGGCCGGCTTCCCGATTGACAGCCTCTGCGGCGATATCGCCGAATTGCCGGAAGCGGCGATCCCGACCGGCACCGACGTGGTCTTCCACCTCGCCGCCGTCGTCAGCGCGGCGGCCGAAGCCGATTATGACCTCGGCCGGCGGGTCAACATGCGCGGCACGGACGCGGTGATCGACGCCTGCCGCCGCCTGGTCGCCGCCGGCGGCAAGCCGCCCCGCGTCGTGTTCACCAGCAGCATCGCCAGCTTTTCCGGCGGCCAGTCGGCGACGCTGGACGACAGCGCCAAGCAAGTGCCGGCCAATTCCTATGGCGCCCAAAAAGCGGCGGCTGAATTGTTCCTGGCCGATGCCACAAGGCGCGGCTTCATGGATGCGGTGTCGCTGCGCCTGCCGACCATCATCGTGCGCCCCGGCCGGCCGAACAAGGCGGCCAGCAGCTTCTTCTCCGGCATTGTCCGCGAACCCCTGCTCGGCCTGCCGGCGGAGCTGCCGGTGCCGGATGACTTCAAGGTCTGGGTCGGCAGTCCGAACAGCGCGGTCGCCTGGCTGATCCATGCCGCCGCGATGGACACGGCGCCGATGGGGCTGGATCGCAGTCTCAACCTGCCGGGCCTGGCGGTCACGGTCGGTCAAATTCTCGGCGCGATGGACCAGGTGCAACAGGGCGCCTCGGCGCTGGTCGCCCGCCGCCCCGATCCGGCGATCGCCGATATCGTCGGCGGCTGGCCCGCCAGCTTCACGGCGGCCCGTGCGCTTGCCCTGGGCTTCCGGCCGAATGAGGGTTTGGTCGATGTGGTGCGAGCGTTTGTGGCCGACGACCTGGAACCCACCCGACGCGATCGCGGGATGAGTTAGCGTGCAGCCCTGCCCCGCGCCGGACGCGGGCGGATATCGCCAAGGTTAACTTCATTTAAGCCGCACTCGCGCGATAGGCAGTTGCTGGGTGCGATGGCGCGGCCCATGAATTGTCGCCTTGAAGCGCGGACGAAGGTCTGGTGGGTTTACGAATAGCCGATTTCCCAGGGGCTGGCCTGATCGGCCGGCAGATTGCCTGGAGTAGGCGCAACGTCGGGCGGCATTTGTCGCCACGGCGCCTTTGGCGTTTGCTGCGCCGGCGCCCCGCCGACGACGGCGACGCGCCGGTCCGGCTGCGCCGCGGCATCGGGTTTTGGATCAGCCATGCGCCAGCGACGATGCGCGCCCTGGTTCGCGCCGACGAGATGTGGCTGTCGGTGCTGGCGGCATTCGTGGGCGCCGCGGCTGGATTCTGTGTCATCGGCATGAGTGCGATCACCCAGTGGATGCACCAGGTGCTGTTCAACATTGGGCCGCATGACCGGTTGTCGTCGCAGGTCGAGGTGGGGCTCGGCGCCGCTTTGCTGGTGCCGACGTTGGGTGGGCTGGTGCTTGGGTTGTCCGGCTTGGCACTGGCGCGATGGTGGCCGCAGCGGACGATTGACGCCATCGAGGCCAATGCGCTGCATGGCGGGCGGATGTCGATGAATGCCAGCTTGGTCGTGGTCGCGCAGACGATGTTGTCGAACGGGGTTGGCGCCTCGGTCGGGCTGGAGGCCGGGTATACCCAGATCGGCGCGGCTCTCGCATCCCGGGCCGGGCGGAGTTTTCGGGTTCGGCGCAATGATTTGCGGTTGCTGGTCGGGTGTGGGGCGGCGGCGGCGATCGCGGCGGCGTTCAATGCGCCGTTGGCCGGGGCTTTCTATGCGTTCGAGCTGGTGATCGGGACCTATACGCTGGCCGCACTGGCGCCGGTGATCATTGCCTCGATCGTGGCGGTGTCGATTTCGCGGGCGTTGATGCCGCATGAGTTCGTGTTTGACCTGCGGCTGCCGCTGGTGATCGAGCCGGTGAACTATGCGCCGATCCTGGTGCTGGGTGTGGTGTGTGCGTTGGCCGGCATTGTCATCATGCGCGGGGTGACGGTGACCGAGGAAGTGTTCCGCAAGTCGGGGGTGCCGGTCTGGTTGCGCCCGGCCATTGGCGGGTTGGCGGTGGGGATGCTGGCGTTGGTCACCCCACAGGTTCTGTCGGCGGGGCATGGGGCGCTCCAGGTGGATATCGACGCGCCGTTTACGCTGGGCGCGTTGCTGATGCTGATCGTGTTGAAGTCCTTGGCGTCGGCGATTTCGCTGGGGTCGGGGTTTCGTGGCGGGTTGTTCTTTGCCTCGCTGTTCTTGGGCGCGTTGGTGGGCAAGGCGTTTGCGGCGGCCTTGGCATCGGTGACGGCGGTTTATGCGATGCCGAGTGTTGTGGCGGCGTTGGTGGGGATGAGTGCGTTGGCGGTGGCGATTGTGGGCGGGCCGTTGACGATGGCGTTTCTGGCGCTGGAGACGACGGGTAGCTTGCCGTTGACGGTGGCGGTGCTGGCGGCTTCGGTGGTGTCGTCGCTGACGGTGCGGCGGACTTTCGGCTATTCGTTTGCGACCTGGCGGTTTCATCTGCGGGGAGAGGCGATTCGTAGTGCGGTGGATATTGGCTGGATGCGCAACCTGACGGTTGGGCGGATGATGCGGCGCGAGTTGCGGACGGTGCGCAGCGACACCCAGCTGGCGAGTTTCAGGCGTGATTTTCCGCTCGGGCTGACCGATCGGGTGGTGGTGGTGGACGATTCCGGCAAGTATGCCGGGATCGTGCTGGTGGCGGAGGCGCATACGCCGACCAAGCGGGCAGCGGACAAGTCGACCGGGACGGTGGTCGACCTGTTGCACAACCCCGACGACATGCTGTCGCCGCAGATGACGATCAAGGAAGCGGTGGCGCTGTTCGAGACGGTCGAGGCGGACGCGCTGGCGGTGGTGGATGGTTTCGAGAGCCGGCGGGTGATCGGGTTGCTGACCGAGCAATATGCGTTGCGGCGGTACAGCGAAGAGCTGGAGCGGCGGCGGCGGGAATTGTCGGGCGAGTAGGCGGCGGATACGGTGGGGCTCCAGACAGGAGGACGCCGATGGTTCAGTTGGTCGAGTACGACAATGCCTCGCCCGAGGTTCGGGAAATCTACGAGGACATCGCGCGGACGCGGGGGATTCACCCGAGCGAGGTGAATAATGCGTGGAAAGCGCAGGCGATCCATCCGGAGAACATGAAGCGGTTCTGGGAGCGGGCGAAGACGATCATGGCGCCGGGGGCGCTGGATCCGTTGACCAAGGAATTGATCTATCTCGCCGTGTCGATCAGCCAGCAATGCGAGTATTGCACGGCGTCGCACAGCTACCAGGCGCGGGCGAAAGGGGCGAGCGAGGCGATGATGGCGGAGATGTTTGCCATTGTCGGGCTGGCGGTGGAGGGCAACCGGATGGCGAGTGCGTACCGGATTCCGGTGGATGAGAAGTTCAAATAGTTTTGATATCGTAACAAAATAGGCGTGCCTTTGCCGGTGCGGAATCAGGCTGATTTTTCGTCGGTGGGCTTGGGCGGGGCGTGGGGCGAGGGGGGCAGGGAGGGGCAGCCGTGACAATTTTCGGGCGGCTGGGTGTTGGCGGGGAGAGTCGGATGGCGCTGCGCTTATCCGACCTACGGGTTTTGCGATTGTTGCGCGGCGTCGTGCGCGTTGCGGGGCGGAGGTCTGGCGGTTGCTGGCTTGGCGGGCCGGTGCGGCGGCGCGGTGTCGCGGGGTGGGGGTGGGGAGTTCGCCGGCCTGCCAGAGGCGGAGGATTGCTTCGAGGCGGGCGAAGATTCGGGCCAGGATGGCGGTGATGAGGGTGTGCAGGGCTTCGGGCAGCATTCCCCTGTGCGTTCCCGCGGGCGCTTTGCGCAGGTTGGCGATCGCGTCGCCGAGGGGGGACGGGTGCTGGGTCATGCGGGGTTTATAACTAACGGTTTTCGGAGAAGCAAGCGATTTTCTTGCCTTTGATGGTGATTCTTTTTGGGCGTGGTGCCGGTGTGGCGACCCCCCTCCGGCTCCCCCCGCGAGCGCTAATCGATTCACACATCGCGGAGCCCCCACCCTCGAGCGATGGACTGAAAGTATTCAAGTCCGTGCCGGAAGGTGATGGGTCCTGGCGGTTTGGATTTG
>JANXSA010000353.1 GCA_025352915.1 Rhodospirillales bacterium
CGCTGCAAATCGTGCCCGTCCTCTCCGATGCCAGCATCACCTCGGTGTCCTACAACGCCACCACCATGTCCGTCCGCCTGGAAGGCCGCGGCTTCATCGACCAGGCGGGGTCCAGCTACAGCTTCGGCACCACCGTGGTGGAGGATCTCAGTCTCAATGCCGGGCCGGACGTGCAATACGGCAGCGCGCCCACATACGCCGAGAACGGCGCCGTCGTGCTGACCCTGCCGCTCCGCGCCGATGCCTTCGGCCCGATCACCGTGCGCACCGCCGGCGGTACCAGCGCCGCGCTCACCCTCGGCCTCGCCGGCATCACCGCCACCGCCACCACCGGCACCCCCGCCAACGCCGGCGCCGCCTCGGCCAATCCCGGCCAGGACATCACCCTGACCGGCACCGGCCTGTCCACCAGTTCGGCCCTCATCATGCGCTACCGCGAAAGCGGCTCCGGCGAATTGCGCGCCGAACGCCGCACCCCCACCGCCGCCGCGGCGGACGGCACCTCCGCCACCCTGACGGTGCCCAACTATTACAACGGCGCCTTCACCGTGCAGATGATCGGCAGCGCCGCCCAGCCGCTGCTCCAGATCGTCCCCGTCGTCACCGGCTATGACGTCTCCAGCACCAGCCTGTACCTGCGCGGCGCCGGCTTCGTCGAAGCGGGCACCACCATCACCCTCGCCGGCGCCACCGTGGTCGACACCTCGCCGGATGGCACCATCGACACCTACTACCAGGCCGTCTCCGACAATACCGGCCTGCGCCTGTACGAGCCGCCGCACGGCCTCGGCCCGCTGAGCGTCACCACCGCCGGCGGCACCTCCGCGCCCTTCGACCTCAACGAACTGACCGTGGTCGCCGGCCGCAACAACCGCGACCTCGCCATCGACCCCGCCACCGGCAATATCTGGGTCGCCGACGACCAGAATCCAGCCAAGCTGCACCGCCTGGACCCCGCCACCGCGGCCGACCTGCAAACCATCGACATCACCGCCGCGGCCTTCGGGCTCACCTATTTCTACGGTGGCCTCCAGATCGTGCCCGAAGCCTTCATCCTCAACGCCACCAACGTCCCCGCCGGCAGCCTGCTGGTCATCAACGCCTACCCGAACCCCGATCGCGTCGTCGCCCTCAACCCCACCACCGGCGCCGTGATCGCAACCCTGCCGCTGTTGGCGAACTACGAAACCAGCGCCGGCCTCTACGACCCCGGCACCAACCACATCTTCATCCTCGATCGCCGCACCTCGCCGACCAAATTCGTCGAGATCGACCCCGCCACCGGCGCCGAAATCTCCAGCTTCAACGCCCCGATCAACGCCGGCAACGCCGGCATGGCCATCGACCCGGTGACCGGCAATCTCTGGTATGGCTCCGACCAGTCGACCACCATTTACGAAATCACCACCGCCGGCGTCGCCGTGCGCAACGTCTCGCTGGTTGCCCAAGGCGTCGATGAGAACGAAATCGCCGGCCTCGCCTTCGACGCCGCCGGCAAGCTCTGGATCTCCTCGACCCAAGGCCGCGTCTACCGCGTCACCATCTAACCAACCCCTTCGTCGGGTGGAATGCGCTTTGGCATTCCACCATCCGCAGGATCAAAGCGAGCAAGCAAGCGCTTTTTTTTGAAAAAAGAAGCAAAAACTTCCATCCATCAGGACTCGTAGGTCGGATAAGCGAAGCGCCATCCGACTCCTCCGCACCCGCAAAATTCCTTGACGCGGATACGGTGGTTATATATAATCTCTAACTATGGAAACACTCGCAACGCTACTCACCGCCGTCCTGAAAGGAATGCGCCTAGCCCTCGGCCCATACGTCAACGCCGCCCAGACGCCCGTACTCCGCCTCGCCTATGACCGCATCGCCCGCGTCGCCACCCGCTTCCAAGCCCTCTTCACCCGCTGGCAGACCAACACCCTGCCCACCCCGCGCACCCGCCCCGCCCAATCCCGCCAGCGCGCGCCCAAACCCTACTTCCCCGCCGGCCACGCCTGGCTCGCCGGCAGCACCGACCACCACGTCCGCGGCCGCGCCAGCCAACTCGAACACCTCCTCAATCACCCCGATATGCCCGAATTCCTCGCCGCCGCCCCCCAAGCCGGCCGCATCCTCCGCCCGCTCTGCCACATGCTCGGCATCACCATGCCCGCCACCTTACTTCTCTCCCCTCGCGCTCGGGCGGGAGGAGCCGGAGGGGGGCTCACGCTACCCCGCCCCCGCCCCCGCCAACCCAACCCCCCCAAACCCAAACTCCCAGCCCTGCTCCCGCTCTACCCCCAGCGCCGCCCCCGCCCGCTCCCGTTCATGAATTTCAGCAAAAAAACACCCCCCATCTGATCAGGCCAATCCGCGTCTAAAATATTCCGATATCGTAACAAAAACCTCACGGCGGCGTTCCCTCGCCGCCCGCCTCACGCCAGCCGGGTAATATACAGATACTCGCTGCCCTCGACCGTCCCCGTCGTCACCGCCAGATTATTGCGATCGGCAAAACTCAACCCGGCAAAGGTAATCGACGCACTGATATTCGTCCCGTCCAGCTTGGCATGCACCGTCAGCCCCTTGAACGGGTCCACCCCGTCGCTCGAATACCACGTGTCCTTGTTGAACCCATCGGTCGACACGCCATCGATATAACCAAACAACGTCACCTCGTCGCCAACCCCGAACCCGACAATCGAGTCCCACGTCACCCCACCCCCGCGCGCATCCAGGAAGAACGTGTCCTGCCCGCTCCCCCCGGTCAGGAAGTTCGACCCGGTGAACGCATCGATCACATTGCGCCCCGAAAATACCGTGATCGCATCGTTGCCCGAACCGGTCCGAATGAACGCACTCGGCAGCGTCGAGGCGATGTTGACGTTTTCCGGCGTCGGGAAAATGAACTCGTCGGTCAGCCCGACCACCCCCCCGGTATAGGCATCACCCAGCATGAACCGGTTGGTACCGGTATTGGGAAACGACACGTTGACCAGGTGCTGCACCCCGGTGATACCATAGATTTGCGTCGTCCGGTCGCTGAACTGGATCGACTGTACATTGGTGGTGGTATCCACCCCGTCCGGCCCGACCACGACAACATTGAACACCCCCGGCGTCGGCTCCTCGAAGCGCAACTCCGAGGCCCCGCGAATCCCGGTGAACACCGCGCGGTTGAGCCCGGGCCCGCCATCGATCAGATCGTTGCCGCCAAGCCCCCGAAGCTGGTCATCACCCCCCCCGCCCAGCAGCACGTTATTGCCGCCATTGCCATCCAGCGTATCGCCGAACCCCGACCCGATCACATTATTCGCACTATCCGCTGCCCCCAGCGCAAAAACCACCGAGACCGCCGACGGCGAAAGATCCACCGTCGGAATCGTCAGATTCAGCCCGGCATTGGCAAACGATCCCGCCAGCCCGGCATTGCCATCCTTGAACAACACCGTCCCGCCCGGTGTCCCGTCGGTCACCCACAATTCCTGCCCGGTCAAACCGTCATCCAACAGGAACAGCGCGCGCCCGCTATCGACCACCCCGCCGACCGACAGATAGCCAACCAGCGATGGCGCCGACCCCTCCGCCCCCGGCCGCGCATCCAGCAACAGCGTGGTCCCGATCGCCGTGCCATCGCTGACCCACAACTCGTTACCGTTGCTGCCATTATCGGCCACGAACACCGCCCGGCTGCCCACCCGCGTCCACGGCCCCGGCAAGCCATCCCCGCTGCCCGCGTTGATGTCCTTGAACAGCACCGTCCCGCCCGGTGTCCCGTCGGTGGTCCACAACTCGACTCCGCTGACCCCGTCAGCCAACCGCACCAGCAGCGTATTCGCGCTGGCCACGCCCCCCACCAGCAGCGCCCCCAATATCTCCGGCGCCGAACTTGCCACCCCGCTGCGCGCATCCTTCAGCAGCACCGTCCCGACCGCGGTGCCATCACTGACCCAAAGCTCCGTGCCCGCGGCCGCCGTGGTGGCCACGAACACCGCCCGCCCATTCACCGCCGTCCAGGCGCCCGGGTTGGAACTGGCACTGCCCGGGTCGATATCCTTGAACAGCACCGTGCCCAGCGCCGTCCCATTGGTAACCCACAACTCGTTGCCGCCGGTGATGTCGTTCAGCGCCACCAGCAGCCGCGTGGTATCCGCCACCCCATTGACCAACAAATATCCCAGTATCTCGGGATCGGACCCCGCCAGCCCGCTGGCCGCATTAAGCAACAGGCTGGTCGTCGCCCCGGTGCCATCGCTGACCCAAAGCTCGCGCCCGTTGCTGCCGTCATTGGCGCTGAACACCGCATGCCCGTTCACCGAAACCCAGGCCGAGGCATCCGAACTGCCGCTACCCGGATTGATGTCCTTCAACTGCGCAGTACCGCCCGGCGTCCCATCGGTGACCCAGACCTCGCGCCCGCTGCTGCCGTCGTTCAGCGTGAACAACGCGCGGGTTGCATCGGCCACGCCGATAACCTGCAGATACCCCTGGAACACCGGCGTCGAACTTGCCGCCCCGGCATTAAGATCCTGCAACAGCACGGTCCCAACCGCGGTGCCGGTGCTGACCCACAACTCGGTGCCGCTGGTGCCATCCGTGGCGGTGAACACGGCGCGCGGGCCGGCATTCACCCAGGTGGATGCAAACGATCCCCCGCTGCCGGCGTTGATGTCCTTGAACCGCACCGTCCCGGCGGCGGTCCCGTCGGTGACCCAAAGCTCATCGCCGTTGGTGCCGTCATTGGCGGTGAACAGCGCCCGCGACGGATCGGCCACGCCATTGACCGCCAGATACCCCAGGATCAGCGGTGCCGAACCGGTGCCCCCCGCCCGGACATCCTTCAGCAGGAAGGTGCTGGCCGGGGTGCCATAGCTGACCCAAAGCTCATTGCCGCGCCCGGCGCCAATTGCCGTGAAGATCGTTGCCATCGGTCGAGTCGTCCTTCCCGAAAACCCGCGGCCGTATGCTGCGGTGGCCACCCGTGCCAGCGACGGGATACCAGCTTAGCGGTAACAAGATTACCGCCCGCAGCGATGCGAAGTCCAGCGTCAGCCCCCGACCCGCACGACCAGTTTTCCGGTATTTCCGCCACGGAACAGCATGCCCAGGCCTTCCGGCGCGCGTTCCAGCCCGTCGAGGACATGCACCCGGTGGCGCAGCGATCCCTCGGCGATCCGCGCCGACAACCAGGCACGGCCCTGGGCGAAGCGATCGTGGAAATCGCTGACGATGAAGCCTTCGATCCGGGCGCGCTTGCCGATCAACTGGCCCATGTTGCGGATGCCATACAGTTCGCTGGCGGCGGTCTGCGAGATGCGGCCACAGATCACCACCCGGGCGCGCAGCCGCAGATTGCCCAGCGCGGCATCCAGCATCGCGCCGCCGACGTTGTCATAGAATACGTCCAGGCCACCCGGGCATTCCCGCGCCACGGCGGCGGCCAGATCGGGTTCGGCCTTGAGTCGATCGCCGCATGAAACCCGAGTTCCTCGCGCAGCCAGGCGCATTTCGCCGCCCCGCCGGCAATGCCCACCACGCGGGCCGCCTCGATGCGTGCCACTTGCCCGGCGATCTGCCCGACTCCACCGGCAGCCCCCGAGACCAGCACGGTCTCGCCGGGCCGCACCTGCCCGACGTCTCGCATGCCGAAATAGGCGGTCAATCCGGTCAGCCCGAGCACACCCAGCCAATCGGTCGGCGAAGCCATGTCGGCGGGGAGCTTCTCGACCGCCTCGCCGGGCAAAGTGGGGTGGCTCTGCCAGCCGGTGCGGGCATGCACGAGATCGCCGGCGACGAGGCCGGGAACCTTGCTGTCCAGCACCCGGGCGATGCCGCTGCTGCGCATGGTCTCGCCGGGCTCGATCCGCTGGACGTAGCCCGGGTTCTCGCTGATCCACACCCGCATGGCGGGATCGACCGAGACATACAAAGTCTCCAGCAGCACTTCGCCTTCGCCGGGCGAACGGATCGCTGTCGTCTCCTCGGCGAAATGCTCCGGCCCGGCGATGCCCTCGGGCCGGGCGCGCAGCACGATGCGGCGATTGGCGTTGCGCATCAGTAGCCCGACAGGGCGGCGTAACGGTCGCGGTGGAACGCTTCATCCCCGAACGTCGCCTCGGCTACCCGGGCGCGCTTGAGGAAGAAGCCGATATCGTGTTCGTCGGTCATGCCGATGCCGCCATGCATCTGGATGCCCTCGTCGCCGGTCAGCCGGAAGGTGGTGTTGGCCTTGGTCTTGGCCAGGCTGACCAGCAGACTGGCGTCATTGGCATGGCCGTCCAGTGCGTCGAGTGCGGCGGTGATCGCCGAGCGCGTGGCCTCGACCTCGCAATACATCTGCGCCGCCCGGTGCTTCAGCGCCTGGAAGCTGCCGATCGGCACGCCGAACTGCTTGCGGTCCTTGAGGTACTGCACCGTACGCTCGAACGCCTCGGCCGAACTGCCGAGCATTTCCGCGGCCAGGCCGGCGCGGGCGCGATCGAGAATGCCATCCAGCAGGTCGGCGCCGCCATCGACCGGACCCAGCACCGCCTCGGCGCCGACCGACACGCCGGCCAGGGTGATCCGGGCGGCGTTGCGGCTGTCGACCATGATCGAGCGGCGGCAGGTCACGCCGGCGGCGCTGCCCGGCACCAGGAACAGGGTGATGCCATTGCGCTCGCGCGGGCCGCCGGAAGTCCGGGCGACAACGATCAGCGTGTCGGCGACATGGCCGTCGAGCACGAATTGTTTCGCCCCGTCCAGCACCCAGCCGGCGCCGGATTTCTTCGCCGTGGTGGCGATGCGGTAGGGCGCGTGATGGGCGCCTTCTTCGAGCGCCAGGGCAAACAGCGCGTCGCCGCCAACCAGGCCGGGGAAGTATTCATTCTTCTGCGCCTCGCTGCCGCCGAGGTCGATGGCGGAAGCGCCGATCAGGGCGGTCGCCAGCAAGGGCGTGGCGGCCAGGGTGCGGCCGGCGGCTTCCATCACCTGTCCCAGGCCGACATGGCCAAAGCCGGAGCCGCCATGATCCTCGGGCACCACGAAGCCGGACCAGCCAAGCTCGGCCATCTCGCGCCAGAGCGGGCGGGAGAAGCCGTCAGGGTCCTGGCTGTCGCGCAGTTTGCGCAGGGACAGGATCGGGCATTTTTCGCGGAAGAAGTCATGCGCGGTTTCGCGCACCATCTTGGCGTCGGAGGAGAGGATCATGGCCATGGTCGTAAAGCCCCAAGGGAGGGAGGGAGTCAGAAAGTCTTCTTTTTGTGAACAAAAAGAAGCAAAAAAACTTCATCCATTTGCCTTGTGGATAAAAGTTTTTTGGTTCTTTTTTTCAAAAAAGAACATGCTTACTTTTTAATCCGGCAACCCAAGCACCCGCTTGGCGATAATATTAAGCTGCACCTCACTGGTGCCGCCCTCGATGGTGTTGGCCTTGCTGCGCAGCCACTCGCGGCCGAGGCGGACTTCGTCGTCGGAGAAATCATCGCCCTCCCAGCCCAGCTGCTGGGTGCCGCCGGCGGCCAGGATCGCTTCGTAGCGTCGCTTGTTCAGCTCGGTGGCGTAGTATTTAAACATCGCCGAGAGCGGGCCTGGGGGCGCGCCGGATTCGGCTTCCTCGGCGGCGCGGCGGCGGGTGAGCGAGAAGGCGTGGGCGTCCATCGCGTGGCTGGCGACATGGAAGCGCAGTGGCGCGTCGGCGATGCGGCCATCGACTTCGCCGACGTGTTGCTTGGCCATGTCGGGGATCGGTTTTTCCCGGCTTTTGGCGCCGCGTTCGCCGATGCCGCCGATCGATTTGCGCTCGTGCTCCAGCAGGCGCTTGGCGATGGTCCAGCCCTTGTTCATCTCGCCGATCAGGTTCTCCTTCGGCACGCGGACGTTTTCGATGAAGGTCTCGCAGAACACCGAGTAGCCGCTGATGAGGCGGATTGGCCGCGGGCGGACGCCGGGGTCGGTCATGTCGATCAGCAGGAAGCTGATGCCGTCATGCTTTTTCACCGTGGGGTCGGTGCGCACCAGGCAGAAGATCCAGTCGGCGTAATGCGCGTTCGAGGTCCAGATCTTGTGGCCGTTGACCAGGAAGTGGTCGCCCTGGAGCACCGCGCGGGTTTGCAGCCCGGCCAGGTCCGAACCGGCGCCGGGCTCGCTGTAGCCCTGGCACCAGCGGATGGTGCCGTTGATGATCTTGGTCAAATGCTGTTGTTTCTGGTCCTCGGTGCCGTATTCCAGCAACACGGGGCCGAGCATCGACAGGCCCATGCCGACGAGGGGAGCGCGGCAGCCGAGCGCTTTCATCTCCTCCTCAAGGATCATGCCCTGGTCCTTGGACAGGCCGCCGCCGCCGTATTGCTTCGGCCAGACGGGCGCGGTCCAGCCGCGAGCCACCATGCGGTCGAACCAGATTTTCGAGTCCGGGTTGGCGAAGGTCACGTTCTTGCCACCGGACACCGCCTCCTCGGCGGGCATCGGGGTGCGCATGGCGGGCGGGCAGTTCGCCTCCAGCCAGGCGCGGGTCTCAGCCCGGAAGGCCTCGAGAGCTTGCATTGGAATCTCCTCCCGTCGAACACGGCGCGACTGGCACCTTTGCCGCAGCGAACCACCGCGCGGTCCGGGGCGCAACCCTGGTTTCGCAGGCCGGGCGCATGGGTTAGCGTGCAGCATGTTTCATGACGCACGCAGCCGGCCGGCACGGTGCCGGACGCCGAGAATTGCATCGTCGGGGCGGGGTGGTTGACGCCAGGTGTCGCGTGCATGGCGTGGCCAATCTATACATCGGCGGCAGCTCGGTGTTTGCCAGCGCCGGCTTTGCCAACCCGACGCTGACCATCGTGGCGCTGGCGCGGCGGCTGGCGGACGAGATGGGATAGGAGATGCGGCGATGGATGCGTTGATCGGGCATACCGGGTTTGTCGGGGGGAACCTGATGCGGCAGCACGGGTTCGGCGCGTGCTTCAATACCGGCAATATCGAGACGATCGGCGGACGGGAATTCGATACGCTGGTGTTCTCCGGCGCGCAGGCGAAGAAGTGGTGGGCGAACGCGAATCCGGCGGCGGACCGGGCGGGTATCCAGCGCGCGCTGGATGCGATGCGCGGGGTGACGACGCGGCTTGTGGTGCTGATCTCGACGATCGACGTGGTCCCGCAGGTGGCCGGCGCGGATGAGGGGTTTGATTGCGCGTCGCAGCCGACGCATTCATATGGCGCGCATCGGTTGTGGCTGGAGGGGGCGTTGCGGGCGCGCTACCCCGGGCTATTGGTGGTGCGGCTGCCGGGGTTGTTCGGGCCGGGGCTGCGCAAGAATATTCTCTACGACCTACTGCACGGCAACATGGTCGACAAGATCGATCCAGCTTCGCGCTTTCAGTTTTACGATTTGGGCGGGTTGTGGGCGGATATCGGCCGGGCGGCGGCGGCCGGGCTGACGCTGGTGCACCTGGTGCCGGCGCCGGTGCTGACGGCGGATATTGCGGCGCGGTTTTTCCCGGCGGCGGAGCTGGGGGCGGCGCCTGCCGGGGGCAGCCCGTCTTATGATTTCCGCACCCGCCATGCCGCGGTGTTTGGCGGGCGGGATGGGTATATCCAGGACGGCGAAGACGTGTTCCGCCGCCTGGCTGGGTTTTTTGCCGCCGGGGCCGCATGAGGCTCGCGGTTTCCAACATCGCCTGGGCGGCCGATGAGCAGGATGCGGTCCTGGCCGTGCTGCCGGGGATGGGTGTGGCCGGGGTGGAGATTGCGCCGACGATGATCTGGCCGGGCTGGGAGGGGGCGACAGTTGGGGCGGCGCGTGATTTGCGCCGGCGCCTGGAAGGGCAGGGGCTGGCGGTGCCGGCGTTGCAGGCGATCCTGTTTGCCCGGCCCGATTTGCATGTGTTCGGCGATGCCACGAGCCTGGTGGAGCATGTCGCGCGGGTCGCCGAATTGGCCGGGGTTTTGGGGGCAGGGGTGATGGTGTTTGGGTCGCCGCGAAATCGCTTACGGGGAGATCTTGCGCCCGAGGCGGCGATGGAGGCGGCGGTGCCGGTGTTTCGCGCCATGGCGGCGGCGTGCCATGCGGCGGGGACTACTTTGGGCGTCGAGGCGAACCCGCAGGAGTATGGCGGTGATTTCCTGACACGGTGGCCGGAGGCGGTGGAATTGGTCGAGCGAGTTGGCCATCCCGGGCTGGTGCTGCACCTCGATACCGCCTGTACCGCGCTGGCCGGCGATGATCCGGTGGAGGCGGCCCGGGCCTGTGCTGGGCGCATCCGGCATTTCCATGTCAGCGCACCGCAGCTTGGCCCGGTCGAGGCGGGCAGCGCGATCGCGCATCCGGCCATCGCCGCCGCCTTGCGCGCCGGCGGATACGGCGGCTGGGTCTCGATCGAGATGCGCCGCACCGGCACGCCCTTGGCCACGGTGCGGCGGGCGGTCGAGTACGTGAAGGCTTGCTACGAATGATGCTGTCCGTCGTCATGCCGGCCTATAACGAAGCCGCGGTGATCGCCGATACGGTGCGGGCACTGGCCGCCGAACTTGACCGGCAGGACATCGGCTATGAAATCCTGGTGGTGAACGACGCCAGCCGCGATGCGACCGAGGCGGTGCTGATCGAGCTGGAGCGCTCCTTCCCGCATCTGCGCCATGTCACCAACCCTGGCCCGCATGGCTATGGCTGTGCCGTGCGCCATGGGCTCGCGCATTTTCGCGGCGATGCCGTGGTTGTGGCGATGGCCGATGGGTCGGATGCGCCCGGCGATGTCGTCGGCTATTTCCGCCAGATCGAGGCAGGCTTCGACTGCGCCTTCGGGATGCGCTTCGGCCCCAACACGCGCGTTGAGGGCTATCCCTGGTTCAAGCGCCGGTTGAACCGGGCCGGCAACTGGCTGATCGCCCGGCTGGTCGGCAGCGACTACACCGACTTCACCAACGGCTTTAAATGTTTCCGTCGCGACGTGATCGAACGGATGCAGCCGCTGGTCGGCGCGCAGTTCAACCTGACGATCGAGATGTCGATGAAAGCCGTGCTGGGCGGCGCGCGTTTTTCCGTCATTCCGAACAGTTGGGTTCAGCGCACCGATGGCGTGTCAAAGTTCCGCCTGATCCAGGCCGGCACCCTGTACCTGGCCACCATCGCCTACTGCCTGCTGCAACACCGTCTCGCCCGCGGCGGCATCGTGCGGGCGAAGTAAGGAAGGCCAGGGCTCTGCCCTGGACCCGCTGGGGCCT